>CAZBEU010000652.1:0-3682 GCA_964491005.1 uncultured archaeon
TTAAGTTCTTCTTGATTTTTATTATTCGATATATAATTCAAGTTATCCACATATTAGCTTTATTTTTTTTTGTTATATTTAATTTAGAGAACTTATTTTAATTATTTGTTATTAAATTGGAAATAAATTAAATCTTTGTTATATCATATATAATTTTTTTTAAATAAAAGCAAATCAATTAATGTATTAATATATAATTTCTGTAAGAGCAAAATATTATAATAATAGTATTTAAATCTGTCTTTAAATTTAAATAAGATTGAAAAAGAAAGAATCAATTGAGTTTGAATTTAAAAGTTTTTCTCTCATGAACTTTAATAAAATATAGGTATTATTTACTGAAATCTCAAAAATAACAATTATTTACTATTTCTTATCCTTTTTAGTTGAATTTCTTGTTAAAATATCTTTTATAATCAAATCGGAATGTCCTTAATTATTTAAAAAGTATTAATATTCTCTTAGTTTAACTTTATGTCTAAATTAATAATAAATTTTATATTGAATTCTGTATAAATAAGCTAATTAATACAATTAAAAAAAAAATAAAAATTTGATGTCAAATCAAAATAGACTATTATTAGTTCAATCATATAACACTGAAATCCCTTTTACACACATGTATACTGGTCTTGAAAAATATTATGAAATATTGATAAAAGATAACCCAGATATAAAAAAATGGGCTCAAAAAGAATTTTTCCAAATAAAACCAATTTGGCCTGAAAAACTTATTATGAGTCTATATAGATATGGAGCAAATGTGTCAGGTAATTTCATTGCACAAAATATAAACACTCCCACAACTGTAATGAATGGTATATGTACTCCTCAAAAAATTGAAAAGGAATTAAGTAAAGCAAGAAATAAAGGATATCCCTATACTCATGTTGGATTTTCAATCTTTATTGATTCCTATACGATGTTTATTAAAAATGCAAAAAAGGTTAAGGAATTTGATAAAAATATAATCACAATAGCAGGTAATATAGGAAGTTTATTTGATAAGACTAAAGATTATGTTGATTATATTTGCTCTGGAGATGGTGTTTTATTTTTCAGAAAATTGTTTGGTGAAGATATTGATCAAAAATATAATCTAAAGTTAACCCGTTCCCAAGCTATGACTGACTTTTTTGGTCTTAGAGTAAAATCTGAAATGGCATATTTAACAACAAAATTAGGATGTCCATATAAATGTGATTTTTGCGGGACCTATCAACTGTTTAAAGGTCATTGCACACCTCCATTATTTACACCTCAAGAAGTACATGATGCAATAATTCAATATAGCGATGAAATAAAAAAGAAATTTCTTCTATTTATAGCAGAACCAACAGCAATTATATCAAAAAAGTGGTGGTATGAATTATTTGATTTATTTAAAGGAGAGGGAGGGGATTATCCGATTTATACCCTAACAACTACAAAATCACTATTAAACTTTGATTTTGACAGAATATCTAATTCTGCTTTATATTTTCAAGTTTTTAATCTGGGAATTGAAAGTGTAACCAAGAATTATGAAAAAAATCTTGCATTTAATGAATTTAAAAATTTAATAAAAAAATTATTTGATTATGGTATTGCTACATATGCTACTTATGTGATAGGTTTTGATCATCACACACATGATAATGTTTGGGAAGATATGTATAAATTAATTGATTTAGATGCTACAATTTTTTCAATTTTGAATTTAAAACCGATACCCGGAACTCCTATTTGGAATGATTTAAGTGAAAATCGTAGATTACTTGATGTACCTTATGATCTGTACTATCTTCAAGGATTTCAGCCTTTTTTACATCCCCATTTTAAACCAGGATTTGAGGATATGTTACCTCTCTTATCCGAAATACATGCTTATTTTGAAAGAGAAACAGGGTCATTTATAACAAAATATATCAAATTATATGAGAATTTAGATAAATTATATCCTAATAAAGATTTTAAAAAAGATTTGAAGAGATACAAATCAATTTCAAAAATATTGTTTAATTCTTGGAAAGAGAATTTAAATCCATCAGAAAAGCAAATTGATAATTATTATTCTGCTATAGAAGATTTTGAAAAGATTCCTTTACAATATAAACTTATTAAGAATATTTCTTACTTTAAAAAACATTTTCAAAAATGTAGTCCTTGAAATTAGAGAATTTCAAGTACAATTTATTTCTCCCAATTTATAATAAGATGATTAGAAAAACAATCAAAAAAGATAAAAAAGATTAAAGATAAGTAAAAATTGATTGATAATTAAGAATTTAAAGTTTCCTCAAGTATATTTATGTTTATTTTCTAATTTTTTTATCTTAACTCCAGTAAACACTACTACAGAAGTAAGACCAATTAACATAGAGAATTCTAATCCTGTCCATGGAATTATAGGTGTATCCCTAGGATTTGATGTATCTGGTTCTTCTGTAGCATTTAATTCTACTGCTCTTAGATTTAAGATCATTCTAGTTTTTATAGCAAATTGATCATTGGTAGTTTCTGTTACCACTTGTTGGAATGGATTATCAATATTTACCCACCCCTCCCAATAATATGAGCTGTATGCATAGAAGGAGTCATCAACAAAACATGGAATACTAGGTTGTTCCTGTGCTAAAATCATTTGCATTTCACCAACTGTGGCGTTATATATTGCAAAATTGCTTTCAGTCTCTAATGTAGCATAATTAGCAAGCCAAGTAGCATTATACCATCCAGTAACATTTGCGCCCCAACTTGGAGTGTCTTGTAATTTCTTAAAGTAAAGCATCTCATCTAAAGCGTTATGGGCTCCACCACAATCCAACATCAAATCATAATCTCTAGCAGCAACTCTTGCTCCAAATACTACATCTATTTCATTAGGAGCCCCGATATCGACTTCTTCTTTAGTAATATTGAAGCCCCAGTTTTGAAAGTCCTCACAGACAAAATCAGTAAATATTACTACATCGTCCCATCCTTCTTGGACCATCATTGTCATTCCATCGCCAACTGCTAAGGTATGATTATCAACCCATTCCCATTGACCAGCATTTGTAGCCGTTTCTAGTCTTTGTAAACCATGAGTTTCCATAATAGTATCAGCTGTATCCCAATCCTTCGTTTTGCAATAGGAAGCTACTGCTGGATTAAACACTGGAGCATGAGCTACATCGTCAAGAAATCCTGGCATAGCTCTCTTCCAATATGATGTTAAATCAGTTTGTGTAATTCGGTCATAATCAATTACATAACCTAATGCTTGTCTAAACCAAGGTTCTTTAAGAATATTATCGCTAGGAGCATGTGCAGTTGAATCTCCCATTGTTCCAGTTGCTTTTTCATGTTCAAGATTAAATCCGACACAAACGGTACCTCCTAAAGCTGGATAATATGGAGCATTATGCCCATAATAACTGGAAACATTTTTGTCAAAGTCATTTTGAGGATTTTGCCATATATTCCAAATACCTAAAATAGAACCTGAATTTAAATCAATGGTTCCATTAATAAATTGTACTGTTCTTACAGCATTATCAATGAATAATTTATGCCCAACATATTTTGGAAATGGTCTATCATCATTAGCAACAATACTTGGTAAATCTTGATAGATGGTTCCATTACCCCACCAATCGTTTCTATATTGAAAAATAGACGTTTCATATTGAGTATCACGATATACAGGAACATAAGGACC
>CAZBEU010000653.1:0-3422 GCA_964491005.1 uncultured archaeon
ATATTTTTATAATAATTATTATATGAAAATTATTATATTTCTATTATATTACCTAATTCAAGGGAAAAATTCATTTAAATTCTCAATTAATAATGTATTGTGAATTTAACTACCTATTTTTCTCATTTTTCCACATCTTAGGCAGATGATAAAATGTTTTATGATTTAAAATTAATTATCTTAAATTGTCATACCTTCATCTGCGCTTCTTGTTTGACGTGTTTCTAACTGAGCTTTATCATATCCACAATTTTTACATTTAAAATCTTTAATTGAGCTTTTTAGATTCTCATCTTTCCACTTTACTATATCTTTTGTATTTGATATTTCTTCTCTATAGGAGTGTTTTATTTTAGTATGAATCTTATATGCATTAGATCTATTTTCAGTAAATATTTTTGAAGCACCACATTTACATTTAAATATTTTTTTTCCATTTTCTTTTGAGGGAATCATAAGCCCCCCACACTCATCACAAAATTCTATTTTTAATCACCAATAAATATTATTTTCTTTTTTCCTAAAAAATTTCCTACTTAAAATCTTAATCCAAATATTAAAGCACAAAATAATACTCCAACAATTAAATCTGCTGTAGTCCCTGGATTTAATCTACCTTTTTCACCATATAGGACATCATCAAGTTCATTGATTAAATCCGTTCCTTTAGGTGTCAATAAACCCTCATATTTTAAAATTTCCAATGCTTTATCTGATATACGTTTAGCATCACTATAATTTGATTTTTTAATAATTAAAGTATCTGGATATTTGGATAAAATATATAAAAATGTATTTACAGTAGCGATATTGATATTTTTTGATTTATTAAAAATATCAAGAAAATATGGTAGTCCTTCATTCAATATGATATTAAAACCAGTAATATATTCTTTACTTATCATATCTTTATCTTCTGAAAATTTAAATATTTTTTTTAAAGTCATATTATCATTCTTAAGTTGACTAATAGCTTCCTTATCGTTAATATCATATTTTTCTATTGTTCCAAGACCTCCTACATTAGAAATTCTGATTGCTTCATACAAATCAATTGCATCTTGAATAGTTGTATCTTTTATTATAATATTGAGAATATCTTTAAAATCTGAAAATTTATTTCTATTTTGAGATATGCATAAGGTAGATGTTGCAACAAGAGGAGCAAGTATGAGGATATGTCCTAAAATTACATTCCCTCCATTTTGCCATTGAATCATTTTCTTGGCAGCTTTTCTAAAAAGCATTCCTAGACGAATATAACTTAGATCTTTTTTATTATCTTTAGATTCTTTATTAATTCTCAGACAAAATTTATTAAATTCGGGTAAAATGGCACAAATAGCAGCAATAAAATGTTCAAATTGAGTATTTGGATAATCTCTTGTTCTATGTACATTCCCAGGCTTAGGCCAACCAGTAATTTCTAATAGACTGGATAAAGAAGTACATCTATGAATATCATCTAGAGTCTTAATTAATAAAATAGAATCATTATTTATTTGAAATAACACATTTGAAAAGAAGATAACAAAGAATATATTTCTTATAATTAAAAAATAGTATGAATTTAATAATATGAAAATTCGAGTACTTTTCTTTCCTTTATGGAATATCCATCTTTTTCATCAGTTTTATATTGAATTGGACGGAATTTTTCTTTTAAACTCTTTTTATACAGAAAATTTTTTATCCTTGTTCTAATTGCTCGTTTTGATAATTCAGCAGGCATTATTACAACCAATTCATATCCATCTCTAGAAATATCTAATTGTGGAAGGTGTTCCTTTAAGAATCTGATTAAATCATCAACATTTTGTTCACTATTAAAACTCAGATCTTTTATATTGAGATAAATTGTTTTCGTTGTTTTTATTTTCTTCGGGTATTTTTTCTTTGCCATAACCTAATTCACTTATTATTTAAATCAAAGATGTTATAAAATTTTTATGATTATTTTCTTATATTTATTAAAATAATAGATTTTAAAGTAAATTAAAAAGGAATTCTTATGATAGATTATATTGATTTGGACTATATACCTGATGATAATGACCTTATTGTTATGTATTATATAGAAAAATCAGAAGATTGTAAAGATTTTCGAAATGCTTGCACGGAAATAGCTAAAGAGAGTTCAATCGGTACTTGGACAGATATTGTTACAATGTCTGCAGAAATCACTAATAGATTGAAACCTTCAATCTTCTATATTGATGAACCAAATGGAATTGCGAAGATTGCATATAATAAAGATTTATTTGAATTAGATAATATATCACAAATTCTTAGCGCCATTGCTGGAAATATTTATGGTATGAAAGCATTGGATAATTTAAGATTATTAGATATATCATTTCCAAAAGATATTATTAGTATGTATAAAGGTCCAAAATTTGGAATATCAGGTGTAAAAGATCTTGTTAAAGTAGATAATAGACCATTGTTAGGTACAATTGTTAAACCAAAAGTAGGGTTGAATGAAATTGAACATGCTAATGTTTGTGGAGAAGCATGGCTAGGGGGATTAGATATTGTAAAAGATGATGAAAATTTAACAAACATGGTTTTTAATAAGTTTGAAAAAAGAATTGAAGAGACTTTAAAGGTAAGAAATAGAATTGAAGAAAAAACTGGAGAAAAAAAAATATATATGCCTAATATAACGGCACCAATAGAATTAATGAAAAAAAGAGCTGATTTTGTTATAGATAATGGTGGAGAATACATTATGGTAGATATTATCACGGTAGGTTACTCGGCTTTACAAGAATTAAGAACGTATTTAGATAATAAAAATATTGTAATTCATGCTCACAGAGCAATGCATGCTGCTCTAACTAGAAATAAAAAACATGGAATGACAATGTTATCAATAGCGAAATTAATGCGTCTGATTGGAATGGATCAATTACATACAGGAACAATTGTTGGAAAGATGGAAGGAGATAAACAAGAAATATTAGAAATTAATGATGAAATAACAAAAGATTCAATTGAGGATAATAATTTAACTATGCTCTCTCAAGAATGGAATCATATAAAACCAACGCTACCAGTAGCTTCAGGAGGATTAAGTCCATTACATATTCCAAAGTTAATTAAATTATTAGGGATTGATATGGTATATCAATTTGGAGGGGGTTGTCATGGTCATCCTAATGGAACTTTAGGAGGAGCTTTAGCAATTAGACAGGCTGTAGACGCAATAATAGATGGTTTTACTTTAGAAGAAAGGGCAAAAACAAATTCAGAGCTAAAAACAGCATTAAAAAAATGGAAAAAATAAGAAATATTTATTATTTTTTATTAATATCGAATTATCACTTCCCAAATGGTATGTATTCGTACTTTCTAATTTATAATTAGATAATATAAGATCATTCTTCACCTGATACTTTAATTGGAATTAAATAATGATG
>CAZBEU010000654.1:0-1722 GCA_964491005.1 uncultured archaeon
GATCTTCTCCTTCAACTGTAGCACCAACAGATAACGCTGTACCAAGAACAGATTTCATAGCAGCTTTATATGTTTTATCCAAAAAATTATCCTTTTTCGCTTCAACTACTATCTTTATTTGGTCTAAAGAAAGATCTCCAATTCTCTTTTCTACACATGAATCACTTCCTTTTTGAGCACCCAGCTCTTTTAATAGAAGAGACGCAGTAGAAGGGGTTTCAATGAAAATCTCAAATGTTTTTCTTTCAGGATTACATTCGATTCGAATTGGTACAGAGAGTCCCTTAAAAATCATGGTCTTTTCATTAACTGCATCAACCACATCTTTAATGTTTATACCTGTTGGACCTACAGAAGGGCCAATAGGAGGGCCTCCCGAAGCACTACCACCAGTAACAAGCGCTTTAATAACAATGGTTTCTGATTTACTCATAATAATCCTTTTTACTAAATATAATACTAATTAAAAACAATTTAAAGGGTTAAAATAACTATACTTCTTTTTTTTCAATATATTTTATTTCCATATTGAATCCGTTTATTTAACGTCCTAAGCCCTTTAAAAAATGTTTTTTGACTTAGTATTTTAAAAAATATTTGAAAATTAAAAAATCTTATGATTTATGAGGATTTTTGAAATTAAAAAAAGAGATTATATTGTTTTTATATGGTTTTCTACGATAAACAGACCATTCCTTTCTGGAAGCTATTATACACTCGCAGGAAGCCACGGTTTTCAGACTGTGTGTAGTTCACTTCAAGAATAAATCCATTTGTAATTACTAAAAAATTATATTTTTGAAAGAGAAAAATTATTATTCCATCTAAAAATGAACTATATATAAGCACAGAATTTTTTAAACAGTTTAAAATTTATTAACGAGCTAAATGGTATTATGTTAGATGAAACTATTATAACCCAAGCTATCATAGAATCCTATTTGAATGAATTAATTAAAAATCTTAAAGTGGATGTGATAATCGCAGGAGCTGGTCCTTCAGGATTGGTTGCTTCTAAATATCTAGCTAAGGCAAATCTAAAAACAGTAATTTTTGAAAGAAAACTATCTATTGGAGGAGGTATGCTTGGTGGAGGAATGATGTTCAATAATATTGTTGTTCAAGATGATGCAAAACGAATAATGGATGAATTTAATATAAAAACTCAAAAATATAAAGAAAATTATTATATTGCTGATGCTATTGAATCAGTCGCAAAATTAACATCTAAAGCAATTGATGCTGGAGTCAAAATTTTTAACCTGATTTCTGTAGAAGATGTTAAAATTGATAGTAATTTTCGAGTAAATGGTGCTGTTATCAATTGGACCTCAGTTGAAATGGCCAAATTACATGTAGATCCTATGACATTTGAAAGTAGATGTTTGCTCGATACTACAGGTCATGATGCTTCTGTAGTTAATGTTGTATTAAAAAAAATACCAAATGCAAAGCTTAATACACCCTCGGGAAAAATTGAAGGTGAATTATCGATGAACGCGGAAATAGGAGAAAAAATATTATTAGAAACAACAAAAGAAATATATCCGGGATTATATGTCGCAGGTATGGCTGCTAATGCTTGTTCCGGAGGACAAAGAATGGGTCCAATATTTGGTGGAATGCTTCTTTCTGGTGAGAAAGTTGCAAAAATAATCATTGATAAAATGAAATAATTTTTAATTATATCCTTTTTAGCACCTAAAGATATAATAATTTAAT
>CAZBEU010000655.1:0-2115 GCA_964491005.1 uncultured archaeon
TTAATTACTTTCTTACAAATATTATCATGAAGATTCTTGAAAGATCAAAAGAAGAGAGAAATATTTTATTATCACTCATATTAATTTTAATTAATATAGTATATGCCATTATCTTATATAGTGTAATTTATCCAAATATTAATACAGATAGTTTTCATCAAACAACCCACTATCTCATTAGATTCGATTTTTTAATTGCGTTTATCCCTCTAAACGCTATTACTTTTATTTTTTTTTTAAAACTAGGTAAATTAACAATATCAGAATTAGGATTAAATAAAAAAGGATTTTTTGGAGCATTTATTCTTGTATTTATAATTTGGTGGAGTACTCAATTGTATTATTGCTACGCAAATTTGATTATACGTGAAAATCCAATGATAAAATCTTACTGGACTAATATTCTTGCATTACCTTATTTTCTAGGAGAATTTATTGTAGAATTTTTAGGAAATAGTCTTTTTGAAGAGGTCCTTTATCGGGCGGTTTTATTCAGCCAACTTTTAATATATTTAAAAAAAAAAAAAAAATTTTCTAATGAAGAAAACCAATTAATAATAGCACTTATAATATCACAATTATTATTTGCAATAGCACATATTCCAAATCGATTTATTTCAGGTTATTATACTTTAGATGAAGCAATAATTGGAATAGTTACTCCTTTTGCATTTGGGGTATTTATTGCATATGTTTATTATCTAACTAATAATCTTTATATATGTATAGGTCTTCATGGTCTTGGAAATATTGGGATAGCAATTTTTTCAACTATTTTTCCTCCAACACAATGGTTTTTGTATGTTGTATTTTTCTTCATATTTTTTCCAATTATCTATCCACAAAATATGATTAAAGGTAATTTGAATAATAAAAAAGAAATTATCAATATTTCTTAAATTGGTTTAGAAATATAGTTTTTGAATAATAATATTATTCAACTTCATAATTTTTAAGGAGTCCATCAAGTATTTCATTTGCATCTCCAATAACGCAATAATCAGATACTTTGAATATAGAAGCATTTGGATCTATATTGATTGCAATTATCCTTTCTGAATCTTTTATTCCTACAACGTGTTGTATAGCTCCAGAAATTCCAAAAGCAAGATATAAATTTGATTTAATTGATTCTCCACTTATTCCTATTTGTAAATGCTCTGGCATCCAACCATTAAATATAGGCCTACGGGTTCCTCCTACTTGAGCATCAGTCAAATCAGCTAATTTATGTAATTTTTCAAAATTTTCTTTTGAACCTAATCCATTCCCACCTCCAATTACAAATTTAGCATCACTTAAAGAAGCAGAAGGTTTATCTTTTCTTGTTGGAGCACCAATTATTTTTATTTTATTTTTATTTATATCAAAATCATATTTTTCTTCAATAATTTTAACATTATCTTTTTTTAATTCTTGTTTTTGAAAAGTTCCCGTAGTAATTGTACATATTTGTGGTCTCGTATTAGGACAAACAATTTTAACACTATAAATTCCGCCATATGCTGGTTTGTCTGTTAATATTAAGTCTCCTTTATCTTTATCTAATTCAATATTAAGGATATTATTTACTAATCCTGTTCTACATCTATATGCTAATCTAGCGGAAAGAGCACTACTAGCTTCCGTTGAAGGAAATAGAAAAATCGAAGGTTTGTATTTAGTAATTAAATTAAAAATTAATTCTGGAAAAATTTGTTCATGGTAATGTTTAAGCTCAATATTATTGACATAGATTATTTTATCGACACCATATTGTTCGATAGTTGAAATATATTTATCTGCTTCATATGCAAGAATAATGGCTACTAAATTTTGATTTAATTCATCCGCTATTTCTCTTGCTTTTCCCAAGATTTCTAATGCACAATTATTGACTTTTTCATGATCTTTTATTTCAGTAAATACCCATACATCTTTATATTCATTTAAATTAGGCATTATCTTACCCTCACTATTTTTTACCTATCCAATGTTTTTCTACACCATGATCCTTCATTATTTGTAGAATTTGTTGGATTTTTTCTTTTATTGTACCATTTATAAATTCATTTTTTCTTTTATGGATTAATTTCTCAGTTTTAATTACTTGAGTTGGTGATTTATTGCACCCAT
>CAZBEU010000656.1:0-1766 GCA_964491005.1 uncultured archaeon
AGAAGAGGTTTGATCAAAATTATTTTAATGATATCTCATTATCTACTAATTTATCAGATTCAAGTAAAATACGAATAACACTTTACCCCATTGCTTTAAGACCTAATCATAATTGTATCATTCTTGGGCTTGGTCAGTTAAATATTCTTTTGGATTGTGGAATAACAGAAGAGTTTTTAGAGGATATAGATAATTATCTGGAAAATTTAAATGAATATTTAAAGAATATAGAAAAGAGTAAAATAATTCTCTCTGGAAATGAAGAAGAACAAGGAATTAAACTAGAAAATATTGAAGAATTACGTAATTTTGAAGAAATTATTGATCAAAACCAAGAAAATTCAGAATCTGAAAGTGAAGATAATATTATTGATACAAAAAAGAACTCAATTGACAAAACAGGACCCATTATAGAAGATCTTAAAAGCAAAAATATTAATTCTGATGAAATTCAACAAAAAATATCTATTCTAAACGAAGAAGGGTTTGAGCCTAGGATCGATGCTATTTTTCTTTCCCATAGTCATTATGACCACGTTTCTGGATTAAAAGATCTGATTAAAAAATTTCCTAATATACCCATATTGTGTTCTAGAATTACATTAGATCTTTATTTACTTAGAGATTCTGAATTTTTAAAACAACAACAGAAAGATGAAATATTAGATGAAGAATATCTTAATATCATTAAAAATGTAATATATGTAGAAAATGGCGATAAAATAGCTTTTAAAGAAAAAAATTATTATTTTTCCTTTTTTCATGCTGGTCATATGCCTGGAGCATTAATGCTATTAGTAAAAGCCAAAGATTATCGTTTTCTTTATTCTGGGGATTATACTTATTATGATATTACACCATTTGCAGGAACACAAAGATTCTTAAAACAAATATCTCGTCCTATAGATTTTCTTCTAATAGATGGATCTAATGCTTATGAAGAATATGGAAATCCTTCTCAACATTTTCACAGTTTAATATTGTTTCTAGAACAAAAAGCAGAATATGGGGATAGTTCCTTAATTGGAGCAGATCCTTCGAGCTTAGCAATCAGTTTAATGCTAACGTTTTGGCGACATTTCAGGAAGAAACAATTAAAAAGATCTTACGATAAAAGACCTAATATTTATGTAGACATGATGGTAAGAAAAAATATACAAGTAATTAATCATCGATATGAATATATTTACGGACCAATTTCAAGATTAATACGGGATAAAGCAAATCCTTTTAATAGTATAAAATTTCGTTGGTTTGATAGAGATAATTTAGATTTTCTTAAAAAAAAGAACAATATTATTATATCTCACCCCCCTGATTTATCTTATGGAATAATTAGAAATATTATAAACATAATTGGACGTAATCCACATAATATTATATTCTTAGCAGGAGCAATTCATGAAGAACCTGGATATAGTCTTTTGAACCCTCCGGAAGAGAGTGATCCTAAAGAAAGGTCAATTGAGTTATCAGAAACTTGGAAAGTACCTATTAGAGCATTATTGATTAATGAATTTGCTCCTCAAATTAAAATTAAATTACATGGTGATAAAATTCAATTAACTGAAATGATAAAAAGTTTGGAACCAAAAGAAGTCTGTTTTTTTCATGAAAATCCAAAAAAACTACTTAATGTAGCGGAATATGTAACAACATTAGGAGTAGAAAAAGTATCTACACCACAAGAAAAAAAAATTGTAATATTAAATTAAAATAATTTAAACTAGAGTCAAATATGTTCTATTTTAAATTGTTTTTAACAT
>CAZBEU010000657.1:0-2399 GCA_964491005.1 uncultured archaeon
TTATAATATATGAATTACTTTATTTTAAGCGAGATTAATATTTAAAATAAGGGATGGAGATGATTTTTTTGATTTTTATAAAAAATTATAAGTTTTTATAAAATTTCAATGAAGAGTTGAAATAATAAATTTATTTCTTAAAAAACTTATTTTTATTAATTTCACTAATATATTAATTAATAATAATAAAAGGAGGTTAATTTTAAAAAAAGGTGATAAATTTGAATTCCCTCAATGTTAAATTCAATAATATCTTAGCTCTTTGAAATTCATCTGGCTATTTAATGGGATTTTCAATAAAAGAATTAACTTATAACAATAAACACATTCTATATTCCTCCAGAGAAGAATTAGCAGGTCCATGGGTTAGTTTTAAAGTTAAAGAGAAAGGTTTGGAACCTGTTTTAATAATTCTTAAGAATATAGAACCAACACCGGTTTATCAATTAATAAATACTAGAACCGGAAAAGGAATTGATCGAATAACTTTAGATTTTGATCTTGGTGAATATTTTAAAAAAAATTCTAAAAATATGAAAACAAATTTGATAACAAAAATTATAGAAGAAAATCAAGTTTTACGGTTGTACATAGATGTTTTTCATGAACCAAATTTACCATATCTCAATACATATTTTACATTTAAAAATCAATCAACATATAATTTCTATGATTTTAATATCTATTTTATTTTTGATTTTGATATTAATGGATTAGATGGTTTTGATAATGATTTTTCCAATTATGATAATGCATCTGATACAATATTTCAGTATGATTCTTCTGGTTTATATGCTGGTTTTTCATTAATTTCAAAATCAACATATTTTGAATCCAGTTTGACACAAGATTTTTCAATAAATAAAGAAAAAACAAAATTATCAAATAGATTACATAATTCTCCTGGAGAAATCTTATCTGCACTTCAAATAGAATTTAAGACTCTAAAACCTAATAAAAGTTTTCAGACGGCATTAACGATTTCTGGAGGAGATAATAAAGGAGAACTTATTGAAAATATATCGAATGGGAAAAAAAAGGCAATAAAATATCTTAGACAAGTTAATAGAAATATAAAATCTAAACAGAGAAATATCCCTGAAGAATCTTTACAAAAACTAAATAAATTAAGAGCTAGAAATTGTAGTAAATAATTATTTTATAATGATACAAATAAGAAACCTATTTGAGGAAGTTATTTGTTGAATAACCTTGCGGAGGTATAATTTTTACTAATGATGTGTTATAGCAACAAAATATTTCAAATAATATAAAAATAAATAAATAATATGGTTAAAATTCATGATATTTCTTTAAAGATTAATAAAGATACAATTGTATATCCTGGAAATGAAAAAGTATCAATATTTCAATTTTTCTCTATACCAAATAAATCTGTTAATGAATCTTGGATAAAATTTGGCTGTCATACCGGTACTCATGTAGATTCCCCAAGACATATAAGAAACGAGGGATACTTCGCAGATAAATTACCTTTAGAAAGTTTTTATGGTAAATGCAAAGTATTTGATTTAACTAATATTACATCAGCAATATATAGAAAAGATTTAGAAAAATTTTCAATAAATCAAGAGGATATTATTCTTCTTAAAACAGAAAATTCTATTAAGGGTTATCAAGAATTTAGGAAAGACTTTATTCATATTAAATTAAACGCTGCTGAATATTTAGTGCAAAAAAAAATAAAGACTCTGGGTGTTGATTATCTGAGTGTTAAAAAATTTGGTGATGATGATGAAGTACATGAGATTATTATTGATAACATGACTTTGTTTGAAGGTCTTGATTTATCTAAAATTGAATCTGGAGAGTATCTATTTATTGGATTACCTTTAAAAATTGAAAGTGATGGTGCTCCAGCAAGAGTTATTTTACTTGAAAACTAATTATAGTAGAGTATATTTTTTATCTATTGAAATCAATTATGAATTAGGATGATTAAAATTTTTAGAAATATAACTATAATTTAAATTTCATTTTTTAATAAAAAATATTTGAAAATATTGTTTAAATCATAATAAAAAATAAATTCTAAGAAAATATTTTGAGAAAATATAAATGACACTATGATCTTTTCCATTTCAAGGAAATTTATAAATTAGTATGATTAATATATTACTAACTATAATAGAAACTAAAAAAAAATCTAAGTAAGTTGATAAATAATAATAAATAAAATTCTTCTTCTTGGTAAAGCGGGTGTAGGAAAAACAAGTTTAAAGAAAATTATTTTTGAAAATTCAGATCCCGATTTATTATTAAAGAATTCCTTAGAACCTACACGTGGATTAGAGATCTTTAATTGTGATTGGTGTGATATTAGTTTAAATATTTTTGATATACCAGGTCAAGAAATTAAAGATTTCTTAGAAGAAGGA
>CAZBEU010000658.1:0-4711 GCA_964491005.1 uncultured archaeon
ACTTCCTGTAAAGCTTGATAGTAATATGTTTTCAAATTCTGCAGCATTCTTTGCATTTTCAAATCCTATCATTGATTTTATAGACAAAGGAGTGTTTAATTCTCCAGGAATAATAGTTTGTACAAGATTTACAACTGCCATTACATCATTACTATTTTTTCCCATGGGATATGTACAAGCACCTTGCCAAAGTGAAAAGACAGTAATTGGTTTTCGATCTAATAACGTGTATTTTACAAAGGCGAGTGTTGAGCCCATAATTGCTCCTAAATCAAAAGTTTGTCCAAGAGTGGTTTTAGATCCTATAGTAGTGCATGCAGCAAGTTGAGACATTAATGTTTGGATTTGCATAGGAATAAGGAAGCCATAATATACATCAATCCAGGTAACTTGAAACATTATGTCATAATATGTAAGTCCAGTTGCATCGGAGATTCCTTGAATAAAAGATTTATATTCTTGAGGGATTGATAAATCATAGATGGTCATTAGGTATGTTATTTGAGCAATATCAATACCATTCATTTGAGCAAATCCTTTAAGAACAGCATCCATAGTAAAAATTTGAACAGCTAATTGTTGACCCATTTGTAATCCTAATTGATAATGATCGGTAGCAATAACTCTCAAATATTGTTGAGAGCCACTTTGTACCCACCATGATACGCCAAATTCTGGTTTATAGTGTGATAATTTTATGTCATTTCCTCGACTATTGTCGGGACATGCATTCACAGGCAAAACTAGGACGTTTATAAAAATTAACGCAAAAATAAATCCACTTAAATAAATTTTATATTTTTTTATATCCGAACACCTAATTTTTGATTTATACCTATATAAAAAAATGAAGAATTCGCATATAAAAATATATGCTTTCTTCGTATATGTATTATTTTGTCATAAGACTAAAAGGAAAAAATTGAGAATGATTATTTTGAAATAATATCTAAACTCAAAATATAAAATAGATATTGGATGTTATAAATTTTGAATTTCTCTTAGACTCACCTAAAATTTTAAAAACTACATATAATCCAATAAAAGTATATTCTATCAGAAATTTATACTAGTTTATAAATAATTTAACAACAAAGAATATAATTTTATCATTAAATAATGTATTTTTATTAAATAATTCATAATAATTAAATAATTGAATGGAAAAGAAAATGAATATATAAACCTTATAAAATAAATATTTAATCAAAAAGAATGTCTTATATAAAAGGATTTAAGAGGATAATATGTGGATATAATATTATTCTTTATTGAAAGTCTTCTTTTTTTTTTATAGAATTTATTAAATTTCTAGATTTAAGGTTAGAAGGTGTCAAAATGGGAAAAATTTTTGGAAAAAAAGAGGATTATATATTATATGGATCTGCTAAAGATACATTAGGATTTACTAAAGATATTGCAAAGGTTAATCCCTTATTTCAGGATTTTTTGATAAAAATTTATGATTTTTATTCAACAAAACAATTAGATGATATCAAAAAGCAACTTATGAATCGGAAAATCCTTATAATTGATGCCAAAAAAATTTTAGAAAATAAAAATCTCAATATTTTAGAATTAAAAAGAGCAATTGATGAATTAAAGATTTTTTTAAGGGAAGTTGGAGGTTCATTAGGAAGAATAGGAGACCAATATCTTATCCTTACGCCAAATTCATATGTTAGAATATCTAATTAACAATTTTTATTCAATTTTCAATAAATTATCTTATGATGCATACAAAAAGATTATTTTCTTTAATATATATAATCTCAATTTTTACTTAAAGGAATTCTTTCTAAAAATATTTTATTTTAAAGAGATTTAACAAACAAAACTTTATTTCCTCTTCTACTTTTTTTTGTTACTTTAGATCGTAATATGATCATTTTGAAAAAGAATATATACGAAAATTAAAGCTAATTTATTGAATTTAAAATATTAATCCTATTATCATAAAGAGTTATTGCATAATATGAAAATACACGAAGTTGGAATAATAATTGGAGGAATTCCAATAGTATATCAAAATTATGATAATTTTATTAATGACAATAATGATTCAGATATGATCTGTAAAAGTGCTCTTATGTCAAGCATTTTAAATTTTGCTGAAACACTAATATCTCCAATGGAATCATTTGAAAGTAATAAATACAATGTTTCATTCAAAAAAAATAAAATAAATTCAAATAATTCTAAAGATTTAGATCTCTTTGCTTATATTGTCTCAGATAAAGAAAAAAAAAGTGAAAAACTAAAAAAACACATCAATCTAGCATTAGACAAAATTTTAAATGAATTTAAATCTAAATATAATGGAGATGACTATACTGAAATTACTCATTATAATACATTTAAGAATGTTATTGATGAAATACTTGGGAAAAAAGATTCTGTTGAAGAAAAATTTGAATCAATTTTCTAATCTTAAAAATTAAAATCTAATCTTCTATAATATCTGTTTATTTAATAGTCTAAAATATAATAAATAATAACTTTAAATGACTCGTTTTTAATTAACATTAAATTTTTCTATAAAAAAAAAAGATTATTAGAGATATTAATAAGCACAAAATCCTAAAATATTTAAATTTTCCAACAATATCCCTATATAAAATGCATATTTTTTTTATGCTTTTTTAGAATTTCTTAAGAATTGTTATGACAGTTTCAAGGACATTAAGTAAAGCAATCTTAAAAGAAGAAGTAAGAATTAAACTAAAGATCTGGAATACTTTTCTTACTGGAAAATTGGTTAAATTTGATAATTTTATGAATTTAATAGTAGAAGACGCTAAGGAAATATATTTTGGAAGAGGAGGAAAAAGAAGCAAAGATCTTGGAACTGTAATGATTCGAGGAGCTTCAATTATTTTCATAGGGCAAGATCGTGAGAAATTGATTTTTGCTGCTGGTGAAACTGATGATGAGGAATTACATGATAAGTTAATGTATAGGGAAGAACCCGAAGATAATTAACTAAAAAAGGAGAGGAAAAATGGGAAAAGGTACAGCAAGTAAGGGAAAAAAAAATAAAGCATCATCTCATAAAGTTTGTCGAAGATGCGGAAACCATTCATACCATAGAAGAAAAAGATTTTGTGCTTATTGTGGTTTTGGTAAAACAGCTAAATTAAGACAACCAAGTTGGAGAAATCGAGTAAGGGCTTTTAATGGTACAAAAGCTTTTGCTAAATAATGCTTCTTTTCAAAATAAATGCTCTTTGAGTGTTAATAATTCTAATCATACATTTTAATCTTAATAAGATATTTTATTATACTTTATTCATTTCAATTGTATATTAGAATACTTAATTCAGATTGATAATCATTATGATAAGTAAATTACATGAAAAATTAAGATCTATTGAACTTGTTGAAGGCGTTATAGGTACTGCTATTATAGAACGTAATGGTCTTTTAGTAACGTCTCGATTACCAAGGGATATAGATGAAAGAAAGTGTGGAGCAATGGCAGCTACAATGTATAATGCTTTAGAAATGTCATTAGAATCACTAGGAAAAAAAAAAATCGATCATATTACTGTAGAACTCGGAGATTATCAAATTATTATTATGGGAAGTAATGATAAATTTCTTCTTTTATCTTTATTTGAGTCAAATATTAATCTTGGAATAGCATTAATTGAAATAGAAGCAATTATATCAAAATTAAAATTAATAATGGAAGATTGAATTAAATGCTATCAGTTAAAGAAAAAGAAAGATATTCAAGACAAATAATATCAGATTATATTGGTGAAGAGGGACAGGAAAAGATATCAAAAACTAAAGTCCTTCAAATAGGTGTTGGAGGTCTTGGATCTCCATGTGCACTATATTTGGTTGCTGCTGGAATAGGAGAACTCACTATTCTTGATAAGGATATTGTTTCACTTTCAAATTTGCAAAGACAAATCCTCTATTGTGAAGATGATATAGGAATTAATAAAACAGAAATAGCAAAAAAAAGATTATCCGATTTGAATTCTAATGTGAATATAATTACAAATAAAGAATATGTGGATAATGATTCTATAAAAAAATACCTCAAAGATAAGGATTTTATTATAGATTGCAGTGATAATATGAAGACTAAATTTTTAACGAATAAGGTTGCTATAGAAAATAATATAAAAGCAGTTATAGCAGGCATTAAGGATTTTTATGGCCAAATAATTACAATAAATCCTCATAAAAGTGCTTGTTATCAGTGTATTTTCAATGAACCAAAAGTAGAAATAAAACTTGATTCTCCATTACCAGTGATAGGAGTCACTTCAGGCATTTTAGGAACATTAGAAGCTTTAGAAGTAATTAAGACTGTATTAGGTCAACCAAATCTAGAGAACTATCTGCTCATGGTTAATCTATTAAATATGACTTTTAATAAGATAAAGGTAGTAAAGGACAAAAATTGTATTTGTTCGAAATAGATACTTATAATAAAACTATATAAGAATAACTATAATTCTTTCGAATAATTTTTTAAAACAAACCCATTTTACATTTTATTCAAATGAACATCAGATAAAATTTTGAATTTAAGTATAACCTATAACAAATTATAGAGTTTTATTATTCAAAGAATTTGTAATCTTCTAAATTAATGATTATTATAATTATTATAACGCATATTATAAAATAAGACAATGTTGGACATTTATCTTATTTGAGTGTTCCGATGGTTGCGTCCTCGGAAGTTAAC
>CAZBEU010000659.1:0-1782 GCA_964491005.1 uncultured archaeon
TTATTTTTACTATATTTAAAAATAAGGACTGTGTTAGTTTTGTATTTTCTCCCAAAATTCGTTCCATTCTTAAAAGAATGGGCTTTCTTTTTGTGAAATTGGTAAAAAATAATCTATTATATACATTTGAAAAAAGAATTCTTTTAAAAATGAATCTAAAATCTATCCTTTTAAATTGTATTTCTTTGGTTTAAAATGATTGATTAATCAATATTATATTGATTCAGAGTGAGTCTTTAGCAGATCTTCATTTGTTTTTCCCAATTTAATAGCCAATTCTGCAATTATCGCATCTAAATAGATAAAAGCACTTGCTTCAAATTGCGTTCCTTCTGGAGTTAATTCCGCATATTCATCAGGGGCTCTATCTTTCTTGGTTCTACCTATCAATTTAATAGTAATATCTCCAATTCGTCCAATTAAGGTTTCTGGATGACTTGTAAGACAAACTATAGCATGAGGTTTAATAGTATTTACATAGTTTTTAAGAAGACTTACTACTATAGAAGTCGTTCCTGAACCTGAAAGGACAATTAAGATATCTTTTTTTCTAATTGCGGGGATACTTGCTAAATTAGTTACCATATGTACCTCTGCACCTAAGTGAACTAATCTTGTAGCAAAACATTGTAAAATAAAAGCACTTCTTCCGGAAGCAAGTAAGAAAAATCTACGACTATTTATCAGTCCATCATAAACAATATTAATAAATTTCTGAGTGTGTTTGAAATTTGAGTCTAAATGATTCATATTTTCTTTTAGATTTTTTATGATTAAATCCATTGCTTCAAAAAGAATTCTTTTAGATTTACCATTTCCATTTGGAGTATCTTCCTTAGCCTCATCAGCCATAAATATATTCTCATTTATAATTTTATAATATATTTTAATTAGTACAGTAAATAAAATATATATTTTGATTAATAAATAAAATACCATCTAATAATTTAAAATACACTATCAACAGTTCATTATTTTTTAAGAAATATATGAATTTTAATTAGCTCTTCTTTATTGGTCGATTATATCCATTTACTTTTTTACCACATTTTTCACATTTAAGAGTATACCACATATATTCTTGACTGCAAGATTGGCAACTCCATCTTTTCTTTTGATTTTCAAGCCATATTTTACATCCTTTTTGTTTAATTTCTTCCATACTCTCATATACTTCTATATGATAGGGATATTGAGGATTATTTCGAAAATTCTCTAAATTTTGACAAGGATATTCATTACAATCAATACAAAATTCAATATTTTTATCTTGAGCACATTTTTTTAATTGACAATTTCTACAATGTTCATATAGAACATCTGTCTTGCAACCATGACATTTTACACCGTCTAAGGATACATTTTTCAGTTTTGCGATATTTTCTAATTCATTTTTTTTGGTTCCCATTAACATTTCACAAGAACCGCAATAGAGACCACAATATGCATCATATCTATAATCTGAACATTTATCCATAAGAATTAAATATTTATAATTACAAAAAAAATTTTCTAAATATCAAAATTTCTTTAAATTCTCAAATTCATAGAAATTATTTAAGAATTCCATTCGTTAAAATGAATTATTAATATATTAAATATACTATAAGGAGAGGAATTATGCAATCTAAATGAAAGGGGACATTTTTTTAATTTTATATTTTTAGAAATTTATCCACTCCTATAAATAAGTTAGATTCTTTGAACTACCAGCCCTTAAACAGTAGTTCGTAAAAATTTGATATTCATCCAAAAACATATTTATCTTGAATTTTCTGGATG
>CAZBEU010000660.1:0-2511 GCA_964491005.1 uncultured archaeon
TCCATTTTCATCTGTAGTTACTCCTCCTATAGCCCAACAACCCATTCCTATGGGACTAACTTTTATTTTTGATTTACCTAAAGTTCTTTTCTCTATTTTTACCATTAAAATACACTAACCTTAGAATTATTTATAAAAATATGATACCTAATATAAAAATCACCAATTTCTATTCTAATTATCAATCTTTTTCTTTTAAAAAGACCAGTCTTAAGGTTATTGAACTGTTCGCTCATCACTGGGGTCAAAACATACATCATTAGCCCCTATAGAATTTCTAAACATATGAAGAAGAAAATCTGCTATTAATCTATATTCTATAGAATGTAGTTTTCTGGGGGAAGACTGGTAAAAATAAAAATGAGAATTTTGACTATGTTCTTTTAATTATTTTAATTAATCCTTTTTTACGTAATTTCTCCATGATTATTTCAACGTTTTCTAAAGATATGCTTGCGATCTGAGCAACTTTTTCTATTGTATTCATTCCATCACAAATTTTCATTACTTTATATTCTTCAGCGGTTACCATACCAAGAGAGACACTCATTTTTGGTACTTCTTTTACAATTATAGGAATGCGAACATCTCCTGTTTGTGTTCCCATTCTTAATTCAGGGAGACTTGGACTTGCACCAAAAAATGATTTTACTTCAGTAACACTATATTGATCATTAATATAAACATAAATTGTATGTTCATTTATAGATGGATCATCAAGATCATCTGGGTCAGGACTGGGATTGGTATGCTTATATTCTTTTGTATAGGGTCCCATAGATAGACCTTTCACAATTTCATCCTTATCTACTTTAAGATCAATCATCTCTTTACAGATATCACACCATGCCCATATTTCGATAAAGGTAAAATATTTCTTGACTTTATTTTGAGCCATTATTCTTCACAATTATAGTTTGATATAATTACTAATATAAGTTAGAATAAATAAAAGAATTTAGCTTTAAATATATATAGATCAAAAAAAAAGTTATCATTTTCGTAAGGATGAATAATAAAATAAAAAAAAATTAAAGTTATATTTAATTTTCATTCCTAAGACTAATTATAATAAATATTAGAAACTATGTCTATAAAACGTAATATATGTTCTTGTTGCGGACGTCCTATTACCCCTTATGAACCAGCAATCCATTTTCCATGTCCAAACTGTGGAGATGTAACCATCTGGAGATGTGAAGCATGTCGAGATAGAGGAAAATCATATCGATGCTTAAAATGTGATTTTGTTGGACCATAATTTTAATATATATATTAGGATTAAAGAACCGAATTAAAAATAAGAATGTTTGAAATTATGAGTGATTAAAAAATGGGAGAATTTATTGCTTTAATAGATATCATACCAGAAGATACAAATACAAATTTTGATGAACTCCTAGGTAAATTAGGTAGTGTTCTTCCTGAAACATGTACAATTGAACGACATGATATCATGCCCGTAGCTTTTGGATTAAAAAAAGCTAGATTAAGAGTTAGATATCCAGAAGAATGGGGTGGTACGGATAAACTTGAGGAATTATTTGCTCAAGTAGAAGGAGTTCAAGGTATTGAAGGAATAGCGTTTTCTAAAGCCTAATTCTGAAAAGATAGATTTTTTGAGTTCTGTTACTTTTTATTATTTTATTAAATCCAGAATTAAATAATCTCAATTTTTTTTATAATATATTAAATACTTAATTTTTTGATTATTTTATACAATTCTTCTAAAAAATTTATCCATTTCTTTAAATGATATAAATTTAAGAGTAGGACGTCCATGAGCACAATGAAATGGATTTTCGCAGGCTGCTAATTCTTCAATTAATTTTCTAATATCTTTTAAAGATAAATTATCCCCACCTCTAATACTTCTATGACATGATAAATAATTTATAATCTCCTCTTTAGCGTCTGAAAAACTTTTATCCCTTCCTATTTCCACAATATCAGAGAGAATGTCTCTTATTATTTCAGAGCTAATTGTTTTATGGAAAATTATAGGGATTTCTCGTAATAAATAAGTATTTCCACCAAAATTTTCAAATTTGAATCCTAATTTTTCTATTTTTTTCAGGTTATTTTCTAAAAAGATTTTTTCAGTTGGAGATATTTCAATTTTTAATGGAGATATAAGTTTTTGAACCATTTTTTTTGTTCTATTATACATGTTGTAGTAAAATTCTTTTGTAATTCGTTCAGAGGCAGCATGTTGATCTAAAATGAATAATCCCTCCTCATTATCCTTGTTTTTACCTTCTAAAACAATATAAATCTTATTATTTAATTGTCCAGTATAGGATATTAACCGTATTTTAGGGAAATTTTTCTTGATGATATATTTATTCCTGATGATTGAATCTGAAGGATATGAATCTTCTTTTTTTGCATAATTATCATCTAAATCTAATTGAATTATTGTTGAGTCCTCATCTTTTCTGTCTTGTAGGATATCATAATTTAAATTTTGATTTTCTAATTTCTTTATATTTGATTTTATCTCATAGGAAT
>CAZBEU010000661.1:0-1894 GCA_964491005.1 uncultured archaeon
CCTTCCACGAGGTTTTCTAATTCAATGTACTCTCAATTGGATCATGCTTTACATGGAAGAACCGCTATAATTTAGCTATATTTACGAATTAAGGGAAGTGATGAAAAATGTAACAAAAAAATACTCGGTACTGTAAAGGAGGGTGTTTTTTTTTGCTGTAATTGATAAATTCAAAATATAGATTGGTAAATAATGATAAATTTCTCTTCTTATTAAAATTAATAAACATTATTTTAAGAATAATTATAAATTCATGTTTCTAACCAATAAAGTAAATAAAATAAAAAAAAATTATTTTTTTGCTGCTTTAGCATTTATTATTCTGTCTACTCTTAATACAAGAGTAGAAAGTTCACTTGAAGCCATTATAATATGCTTTACTAAATCAGCTGGTTCCACAATTCCATTTTCAAAATTATCTACAATTTTATTTTTAATTGTATCGATTCCTATCCATTTATCTTCTGCTGTTTTATGTGCTGCTCTGAGATCTGTAATTTTTTTAATCTCATCTAATCCTGCGTTTCGAATTAGTGTCTTTGGGATTTCTTCAAGAGCAACGGCAAATGCTTGAATTGCTAATTGTTCTTTTCCACTAATTTCATTAGAAAATACTTTCAATCTTTTAGCCAATTCCATATAAATCGCACCACCACCAGCAACAACTAGTTGTGTATCAATTATTTTAGCCAATACACTTATTACATCATGTAATGCAATTTCAGCAGTATTTAAAATTTTTTCAAGACCACCCTTTAATAGAATTGCAACTGATTTTGGATGTTCACATCCTGTAAATAAAGTATAGTCATCATCTCCAATCTTTTCAAATTTAATACTATCAGCATAACCCAGATCTTCTTCAGCTAATCCTTTAAGATCATCAACAAGATTTGCATTTGTTGCATTTAATATAGCCTTAAGATCACTTTCACTAACATTTTTAATTGCAGCAATTCCTTCTTTACTTAAGAGAGCTCCAAACTTATCAGAAATATCTTGATTATTAACAATCATATTAACATTTAAATTTTTAAAGTATTGTAAAAAATTCATTAACATAGTTTTTTCTTGGTCTAAGAATTTTTGAATATCTTCTGGACTTGATATCTCTATTTTAGAATCAAAAGTGGATTTTCCTATATCTAATTTCTTTCTAATAACAGCTATTTTAGCTCTTTTTATACTATTAGGCATGCTTGAGCTAACTTTTTCTTTTTGGATATAAATCCCATTAATTAATTCTGAATCTCTTAAAGATTTACCTGATGCTTTAATAATTTTAATATTATTTATTTTGTCATAAATCGAACCCGTATTTTTTTCAGCGATATGTTTAACAGCTTCTAATACTAATTCAGCAAAATAATCTTTTGCAGAAGCAATATCTTTAGAATTCATAGAAGTAAGAGCTGCGGCTTTTAATATTTTTTCATCATCTTTTGATATTTTTTCAGCTATTTGATTAATAATTGCAATTGCCTTATCTGTTGCTAATTTATATCCTTGAATAATTGGTTTTGGATGAATATCTTGCTCAATTAATTCAAGAGCATTTTTTAATAATGCTGCACAAAATACGACTGCTGATGTTGTACCATCTCCTACTTCTTTATCAATTGATTTTGCCAAATTAACCATCATAGTTGCGGCAACATTTTCAATATCAAGTTTATCAAGAATTTCAGCTCCATCATTAGTGATTGTTACATCTCCTAATGAGTCAACAAGCATCTTATCCATGCCTTTAGGACCCATAGTAGACCGAACAGCATCTGTTATTGCAATCATAGCATTAATATTTTGAGTTCTAGCTTCTTTTTCACGAACCTCTTCTGTTCCTTCCTTTAAAATAATAACTGGAATATTTGACATATTTATTCAAATCTTTTTT
>CAZBEU010000662.1:0-1571 GCA_964491005.1 uncultured archaeon
ATTAAAGAGACGTAGCTATTTAAATCCCAAAAGAGTAATGATTTTTTTATTTTTATATATAATTGTAGTTTTTTATAAAATTTTAACAAATAGCCGATTAATAATTATTATAAAAAAAAATATTAGATATTTTAATTTAAACAATATAAGTGAAAAGAGTGAAAAAATAAAATAGTAGAAATGATATATAAAGATGAAAAACCAGCAATTTTAATGCTTCAAGATGGAAGATATTTTCAAGGAATTGGTTTTGGTGCATCTAAAATAATTACTGGTGAACTTGTATTTAACACCATGACAGGTGCTGGGTATAATGAAACTTTAACAGATCCATCTTATCAAGGTCAGATTGTCGTAATGACACATCCACTAATAGGTAATTATGGAGTACCGGCATGGGAGAAAGATGAGTTTGGTCTTACAAAATATTTTGAATCTGATTCTATTAAAGTGAGTGGATTTGTAGTTAATGAATGCTGTAAAGAACCGAGTCATTATGAAAGTGTAAAAACTTTAGATGAATTTTTACAAGAACAAGATATACCCGGAATTGAATGGATTGACACTAGAGCAATTACAAAAATCTTAAGAGAAGAAGGTGTTCAGATAGGATTATTAGCAGTATATGATCCTGATACAAATCCAAATATTGAGGAATTAAAATCTATTGTAAAAAAGGCAGAAGATCCTAATCTTAGACATTTAGCTAGTGAAGTCTCATCTAAAGAAGTAAAGAAATTTACCCCTCCTAATCCAAAAGGAACTGTTATAGTTTTAGACCTTGGGGTAAAATACAATATTATAAGAAATTTTTTGAGTAGAAATATAGAAACAATAATCGTACCTTATAATTACTCATATGAAAAAATAATGACATTTAATCCTAATGGAGTTTTTATCTCCAATGGTCCAGGAGATCCAAAAGTATATACTGAAGCTATTGAAACTTGTAAAAGATTCATTGATAATAATATTCCAATGTTTGGAATATGTTTAGGGAATCAAATAATTGGATTAGCAGCAGGAGGAACATCTTATAAATTAAAATATGGACATCGTGGAGGAAATAAGACTGTAATAAATATTGATACACAAAAATGTTATATTACTTCCCAAAACCATGGTTTTTGTGTGAAAGATTTTGAAAAGGGCGGATTTAAAGAATTTCTTAAAAATATTGACGATCAATCGAATGAAGGCTTAATCCATGAAGATAAACCCATAATTGCAGTTCAATTCCATCCAGAAGCCGCTCCTGGTCCTTTGGATTCATTATATTTATTTGATAAATTCATAGAATTAATGGAGTTATAATCATGCCTCTCGATAAATCAATTAAGAAAGCTTTGGTTTTAGGATCTGGTGGAATAAGAATTGGTCAAGCAGGTGAATTTGATTATTCAGGAAGCCAAGTTCTAAAGGCCCTCAAGGAAGAAGGAATTAAAACGATATTGATCAATCCAAACATTGCAACAATTCAAACAGATCCCCAATTATCTGATAGAGTTTACCTCCTACCAATTAACTTGAAATATGTTGAAGAAGTCATCAAAAAAGAGAGACCCGATGGC
>CAZBEU010000663.1:0-1560 GCA_964491005.1 uncultured archaeon
TATTGATGAACTAGTCTTAAAAGGGAGTTCAGATGAAATGATTATAGATAAGATAAAAAATTCCACTAAAACTGATGGGTTAATAGAAGTCTATAAAGTGGATAAATTAAGTAGGAATTTTAAATTTATTAAGAAAATTAATGTTTTTAATAATTTAGAGCTTTTTGAAAATTATTATAATAAGAAGAACTAATTGTTTTTTTTAAAATTTACTTACATACTTCAAAATAATTATAAATCCATAAATTATAGATTAAAGTAAAAATCTTTTTTTCGAATGAATTATTATCATGCTTAAGATAATAATTCTATATACACAATTATTTTAAAAGTCATATCAATTATGAAAGAAAAAGCATGTAAGACTTGTCATCTTATAACAAAAAACGAAAATATCTGTCCAAAATGTAAAACTCATACATTAAGTGAAGATTTTACTGGAGAAGCAATAATAATAAAACCAAATGGTTCTAAAATTTCTGAATATTTAAAAATTCATATTCCAGGAAAATACGCGCTTAGAGTACGTTAGGTAAAAAAATAGAAATAATATATTCTATCTTTTTTAAGTTATAAATATTTAATATTTTATGTATAGATCATTAGGAATTCCAGAGGATAGAAGAGATTTATTTGCTAAACCTTTAGGGTATCTTATCTCTGGAAAAAGAAATGTAACAATTCCCAAAGTTGTTGAATATTTTAAAAAGATATCTTCAGAAATTAATATTTTTACTGTAGGTGATATAGTTACTCAAGATTTTATAGCAAATGAATTTTTATTGCCCCTTATCAGATTAAGTATTATTGATGGTAAAACAAAAAGAGAAAAAATAAAGATAACTTTTGAAGGTATTTTCGAGAAAGTTACAGAATTTAAAAATCCTGCAGGAATGGTTCATAAAGATAGTTGGTCATTAATAAACCAGACTATAAACTCAAAAAAGAAAACGCTTATTAAAATAGTTGAAGGAGAGGAAGATTTATTAGTTATACCTTTAATTATGGAACTCTCATTTGAAAAAAAAATAAAGAATTTTATTGTTTATGGTCAACCACCAATTACAGATTCTAAAATCAAGATAGAAGAAGGAATTGTACTTGTAGAAGTTACAAAAAAAATTAAGAAAAAAATCTCAGATATATTAGAAACTATGAAGATCCTAAATTAAAATCAAAAATTTTAATTGTTATCTATCAATTATTTTATTATAGAGTTATACTATACTAACTTAATAATAAACAATTCAATCAATAATAATGTCACTTAAAATTGATGTTCTGGAAGAAAAGAAAAATCCTTTAATTAATAGAACAGAGATTAAATTCAGAATCGATCATTTCGAGAAAAGTACCCCAAATCGATTGGAAGTTAAGAAAAAAATTTCAGAGATGAAAAAAAGTAAAGAAGAATTAACTATAATAAAAAATCTTGATTCTCATTTTGGAGCGTCTTATTCGATTGGTAAAGTAAATATTTATGATGATGTAAAAGATTTAAAACTCTTTGAACCTTTTCATATAAGAGTTAGAAATTTACCAAAAGATAAAAGAAGTGAA
>CAZBEU010000664.1:0-13415 GCA_964491005.1 uncultured archaeon
AAATAAAATAAAAATAATGTTTAATCTCCTATTGTTTTAATTTAATAAGAATTTCCTTAAATTGCTCATAACCTAAAGCTCCAATTATCCGATTTATTATTTCATCATTTTTTAAGAATAATATTGTAGGAATTCCGCTAATCCGAAATTGTTGAGATAATTGTCTATTTTCATCCACATTTACTTTAGCAAATATAAAATCATTTGGAAAATCATTATGTAATTTTTCAAAAATAGGTGTAATAAACCTACAAGGTCCACACCAAACTGCCCAAAAATCAATAATAATTATCTTATTTGGAAAATCAGATATTAATTTTTTCAACTCTTCTGAAGAATTAATATGTATAATATCTTTTAGCATTGATTGAGAATTTACTAGCATCTCTGCTTTTTTCATCCGTATACTTTCTAATTCATTATTAGACATTTTTATAAATTTTTATTTTATATTATTGTGAAGGTTGTGATATCAACCTACCTTACCTTAAAAAAATTAAAATTAATATAAAAAGCTAATGATTATAAAAAAAAAGAGAAAAAATATTCTAATAATTTCAAAATCTATTTTAAAATATTATCAATCGCTTGTTTAGAATTGTTATACCCTAATTCTATAGATATATCATCCGCTAATTTTTTTGCTAAATGTCTTGCAGGCATAGAAATTACACTTGCATTGCCATAAAAATCAGGATGATATCTACCAATAATCTCTAATGCTTTTTCCTTATTTCCCAGCTGATAATTCAATAATGCAACTCTATAGATAATAGTATCTGCCCAAATAGGAGCATTAATAAGTCTTATTGCATCTAAACTCATATTATAATATTTTAAAGCTTCCTCTAGATTACCTTGTTCTTCATAAAAAGCTGCTAATTGACTAGGTATACCTTGTGGTGTAGCTTCAGTTATTTTCCCTTCACTAATTCTTAAACTTGTTTCAGTAGTAAATTTACAAAGATCATAATCGTCACCCATACTTGATAGCATAATTAAAAAACCACATAATTTTTGAATAAATCTTGATGGTAGTTCATTCAATGCCGTTTCTTTCCAAGTGTTTATCCAATTTATAATATGATTATAAATACTATGCTCACATGTATATCCAGGATATTCACCATTATCCCATCTATTTCTATATCTTACATTTTGTTCATCATTACCAGAGTATTGAAAGACACTTACTATAGAAGATAAAATTGATATATTTACCAAACTTTTAGTAATTCCTTTGAATTCTTCAGTTTTTTTTAACACAGGATCAAACCTTTCATGAAAATTTGAAAATACTTTTTTAATTAATTCAATTTTCCTATCATCTTGAGGTTCTTTAGAATAAATTGTTGTCATTAATTCTTGATAATCTTCGGTATTTACAAGACTATTAAATAGATATTGAGCCATGATCATTGAAGTTAAACATAATGCTTCACATTGGTCTTCAAAAATCTCTCCATCAACACTATTAGCTGTAATTTCAATTTGTTTATCAAACAGAACATTTACATCAATATCTCTACCCATTTGTTTATATATCCACTTTTGCTGAATTGTATGTAATTCTTCAATATAAGCATTATGATCAATTTCATTTCTGAGAAATTTTTCTTTACATTCTCTCATTTCTTCTAAAGCGGGTTTCCATAAATTATCATTTGGATGTCGAAGAGAAAAAATACGATTTTGAATTTCAAGTTCTGCTTTTGACTCTGGATCTGATAGCATTGATAAATCATTAATTTTTTTTTGGTAGTGTGCAGATAGTTCTAAAGCTTTCTCAACATCAAACCATTTACTTAATTGAGTTATATACATTATAAATTGATTGATATATATAGCATTATCAGTGATTCCAGGATATCTGTTTTCATTAATTGCTTTCATAATGTATGGATGATATTCTTTTTTAATAGATTTCATTACATTTTTAAATTGTAATTCCATTGCTCTTTGTTGATATTCTTCAATCGTAATTTCTTTATTAGTCATTTTTTGTGCAAGATCTTGTAGTTCCTTTACAAAATCAAAAGATACTCCTTCTGTGTTTGAAGTTATATCTTTAGTAACTTTCATAAAGTCTTGAAATCTTTCACTGAACTGGGAACTTTCTATCATGACCAAACCAAGTTTATGAGCTTCTGGAAGATTAGAAATCCAAGAATTAAGAAATTCTGCTCGTTCTTGTTTTGCTCTATTATATATTTCTTCAATATTTAAAAATTCTTTATTTAAATTATCTACCCTAATAGTATTAATTTGAGTATTATGTATAAAATTAACCAACGCATCTGGGAGTTCTCCTTCAGAAAATTCAAATCTATCACGACATGTTTTAAATATCAAATTAAAATCAGGACCTCCTTTTTCATTTGGTCTTCTATTCCATATTATCTTTTTTACAATAGGGCCAGCATTTTCCCAAAATCTTTGATAATTTATATGATTATAATCCCATCCAGAATATCCTAAATATAAACATGGATATTTTGACAGCAAATTTTTGAATAGATTTGCTTTTGGTTCTGAAAATCCTTTCGACATTTTATATGCTGAAGCTACTGCAACAATTGTATTTGGTCGTTCAGTAGTGCCATGAATTTTACATAAGACAAATTTTCTTTGCTTTAATTCTCCTATTTTAATATTATTAATCAAGTAATCTTCAAATTCTTGATTTTCTACGAGTAGATCGTATTCTACACCTTCATTTTTAAGGGCTTGTTCTAAATATACATCAAAATTAGTTGTAATACACGCTTTTAGAATATTTGCTTTTGCTAATTTAGCTAATATCATATGAATATTATTAGGACGTGCAACATTTAGAGCCTCAAAAACATTAAAAAATTTAGATTCTAAAATACTTGAGAAATTTTCAAACACCTCTTCAGGTTGTCTATTTGATGCTTTTAATTTAAAATCTTCAGGGATACCCCAATCATCAGGTACTTGCCCAAAAAATGACATTAATAATTCCTCGGTAAAGCTCCACCAAGACGGGGCACAGCTAGGAGGAGGAATCGAGATTCCTGCTCCACAAAAAGCAAAAAATCCCTTATTAGTTATCTCCTTTAGAAGATCTTCTAAAGTTCGATGGCTTTCATCGGGATTTAAATTAATTATTTGATTATCATTTTCCATTGAATTTTAACTCGCATTATATAAATTTTAACACAAATTTCTTTAATTATTTTGTTTAATCATTTTTAAATTATATAGTATATGTATTTAAATCTATAATTTATTAAAAATATCGAACATTTACAAAATTTCAAAATGCTAAAAAGGACTGATATAGATAAAATATCTCTAATATAAAAGCCTATATCAGATATTTATATAATGATCATTTAAGTTTAATTAATTTGTTTTTTAAAAAATGTATGATATCATAATTATTGGAGCAGGTATTGGAGGTCTTATAGCAGCTTCACAATTGGCATCTCATGGAAAACAAGTTCTTATTTTAGAACGAAATTTTTTTTTAGGCGGTAGTAGTTCCATTTTTAAAAGGGGAGATTTTATATTTCCAATGGGTCCTTTATCCTTTTCTTATCCAAATTTAGTAAAAAAGATATTAAAAAAAGTAGGTATAGAAGATGAAATTGAATTCACAAGAAATCATTTTCAATTATATTCTCCTGAACTGAATATTATTTATTCCCAAGAGTGGAATCATTTTAAAAATAAATTAAAAAAGAAATTTCCCGAAGAAATTGAGGGAATCGAAGGATTCTTTTCTGAATTTGGTGTTGTTTTGGAAGCGACAAAGAATATTATTAAGTGGCATCCAGATTTTATAATCGGTAAAAAGAGAGAAGATGCTTTAAAAAATATAGAAAATAATAAAGAGAAATATAATATAATAAATAAATACTATAAGATTCCTTCAAAAGTACTCCTAAATAAATATCTTAATAATAATGTTTTAAAAAAACTCTTAGGATCTCAAGGATCCTATGAACCAGTAATGAATGTTGTTCATTTAGCATTTTTATGGAATATTATGTCAATACAAGGTATATGGTTCCCGTCATGCGGTATTAATGGGATAAATGATTTACTTATACGATATATAATCAAACATGGGGGAAGAATTGAAAAAAAAAAAGAAGTATCAAAAATCCTAATTGAAGATTATAGAGTTGTTGGAGTAAAGACAGCGGATAAAGAGATTTATAAAGCGAAATGGATAATCGCTGATTCTGATTACAAAAAAATATTCTTGAATCTTATTAGTCCAAAATTTCTTCCAAATTCTTTCTTAGAAATGGTAAAAAATACACCTTATACAGAATCAGAGCTATGTGTTTATTTAGGAATTGATTCAAATAAAATTGATCTGAGTAATTTACGAGCAGATCATTTTTTTTATCGTTCTAAAATCGAACCAAATAATTCAAATCCCATTGATTTTCAAAATAAAGATATAGAAGTCTGTTTATGGTCAAATAAATTTGATAATCTTGCTCCTAAAGGATATATATCCCTAATTCTCAGAGTAAATATGCCTTATCATTATTTCAAGGATTGGAGAGAGGGATATTTTAAAAGAAATAAAGAATATATAATGCAAAAATTAGAGTTAGTTAATAAATTGATAAAAATTGTAGAAAAAATACTTCCTGGATTATCTTCATCTATAGTACAGCTTGAAGCCGCAACACCCCTTACTTATAGAGATTTTATTGGTAGATGCAAGGGATCTATTGCTGGATGGGGAAGAGATACAGAGAAAATACGATTTAATTCAAAATTATTAATAGAAACACCTATTAAAAAATTATTGATCGTAGGAATATATTCTGTAATAGAACCATTCTTAGGAGGATTTCCTGTGTCTGTATATTCAGGATACCTCGCTGCAAATTTAATTTTAGAAAGAGAAGAATCAAAATAATTATGAATAATTAATAAATCCTTTTTATAATTATATATAGGTCTTTAGTATTAGAGGACAATTAAAATAATCAGATATTTTTTTTCCATTAAGTATTGATAAGTATAAATATAAATTCTATGGATATTATGTAAATTAATACTATTGTTCATAAAAGTAAAGTGAATTAAATATGGTCGTTTATTTTGCATTTTTATTTCATATCTATCAACCCCCAACGCAAATTGCCCCTGTAATCAAAAAGATCACAAATGAATCCTATCGACCAATAATTGAGGCGTTAAAATCACATCCAGAAGCGAAGATTACTCTAAACATCAACGCAACTCTAACAGAGCAATTGCATGATTATGGATATACTGATATCATTGATGGAATTACTACTTTAGCTTCTCGAGGACAAATTGAGTTTACTGGTTCAGGTAAATTTCATCCTCTTTTACCTCTTATCCCAGAACCAGAGATAAAACGCCAAATCCGCCTTAATAATGAAACAAATCGTATGTTTTTTGGTGATGTATACAATCCAAAAGGTTTTTTTCCTCCTGAAATGGCAATTTCAGAAGAAGTGCTTAAATGCATAAAAGATATGGGATTTGATTGGGCAATTATGAGTGGAATTGCAAATACTTTTAATCCATGGCCAACAACCTTTATATCTCAGGATCATAATGGATTAAAACTAATATTTAGAGATGACTTGATTTCAACAGATTGTGCCTTTGATAAGGTAAATAATGTTGATGCGTTTATAGCACGTATTTACTATAAGCATACTTCTGAGGACTATTTTGTGATTTTAAGTATGGATGGTGAGACCTTTGGTCATCATGTGAAGCATGCCATCACTAATTTTTTAATTCCTTTATTTAAAGCAGTTCCATATCGCCAAGATGTGAAAATGTGTACGATTTCGGAGATTATAGAGAGATTTCCGCTCGGAGCACCACAAACACCAAGGGATTCTAGTTGGTCTACTATGACTTATGATCTTATGCAAGATGTTCCTTTCCCTCTCTGGTTTAATCCAAATAATGAAACCCATTTACAACAACATCGATTCTTTATGTATGCACTCACTCTAATTCATTTAGCTGGAAAGTATTATGAAAGTATGGATGCGAAAAGGAAGAAAATCTTTAATAACGCTCGTAATCTACTAGATAGAGGTATCCATAGTTGTCAGACGTGGTGGGCTTCCAAGCGTCCTTGGTATAGTCCTGATATGATTCTACGAGGATTAAATGAGGTTATGATGGCAAGCGTGAATGCTAAAAGAAGTTTTCCTCCTAATATTTTTGAATATATTCCAGATATAGAAAATGCTTTAGATTTAATTATGGAAGACATGTTAAAAGCTCAGAACAAAATTATTCTTTCATTAAATTAATATTTTTTATAATCGTAAATATTCTAATTGAGGTATTATGATTATTCTTTCATTTGAGTATTTCAAAATCAGAATTTAAATAATAAGCAATTAATTTTGTAAGAAATCTAGCTAATTCCTCATCAGATTTAAAAAATGGTTGAAGAAAAATATGTTGAAAAATAAAAGCGTTATATGTATGATTAATAAGTTTAAAGGCTTTTAGAAGATTTTCTTCAGGAATTTCTTTGAAATTTTCATATTTATTACGCAGATTTACAATAATATCTTGATAATATTCTACAGATACGTTTTTATATTCTTTAAATAGACCAGGATTAGATAAAATTGCTTGTGTTAATGCATTATGATAGGCATAGTATTTTCGTGTATTTTTTATAAGATTAAGAGCAAAATCGCCAAGATAAGTAGGATCAAGAATTTTTTCTGATGATAAAACTTCATTAGTTTTATTAATATGATCCGCAAAATATTTCATAAGTTCTTTCATAATCGCTGGTTTTCCTTTTGGAAAATGATGATAGATAGTACCTAAAGCAACTTTAGCTTTATCACGAATATCTCTAATGCTTATATTATTAAATCCTTTTTTTATGATAAGATCATATAGTGCTAAGATTATTTCTTTATTATGATCTCTTTTTCTCTTTGACTTTTTCATTTTTTTCAACTAGAACTTTGTTCTAAAAATTTATATATGATTATTTATTCTAGAATAATGATCTAGAACAATGTTATAAAATATTAATACATACTAAAACATAATGTTCAGTTCATATAAATTTAAAGATATTTATCCAATAAAAAGAAGTTGTAAGAATGATAAATGAAAAGATTAGAAAAAATTCATATTTACAGTTTGCAGGAAAGATTTTATTTGTATATGGAATTTTTGAAATATTTCAATGTATTATAAATATACTAATAGCTGCAGAGGTTATATCTAATTTCAGTCTTGATATATATAAAATACTGTACCCAAGTGAAGTAGCAAGTCCATGGATAACAAAACCAATACTATACCTTCCATTTATATTTATGATGACTTCAATAAGAATGATGTCAGGAATAGGAGTATTGAAAAATAAATTATATGGGTTTTGGTTGGGAATGATTGGATCAATATTAACAATTATAGCAATTCTAGTCGTCTTTAGTACTAGTGCTTTTATGCTACCATTCCATGCATTAATAATAATACTACTTCTAATGGGATATTTAAAAGATTTCACTATAATAAATTAATTTTTTTTTTTTTTAATATTTTTTAGTTTTTAAATAAGTACTCTCTTTTAAAAAAAATTCGTAAACATGAATTTTAAATAAAATTAGTCTGTTCCATATATCAATATGAATTTGCATAATTTAAAAATTAGTGGAATTTATTATTATAGAAAAAGATAAAGATAGATGTTTTCTGTTGTAATTAGTCTTATACTAAATTTTATCTTATTATTAACTAACATTTTTTACTATATATCATTTATCCAAGAATTTAATTATAGATCCTTAAATCGCCTTTTATTTATCATATATATCATTTCAATAATCAATTTTATCTATAGATTTTATTTTGAGCTCTTTATAGAGCCCCCAAATCAAATCTATATTTTACTATTATCAATAATCTCCCATTTGTTATTATTTACCGTTTTTGACGCAGAAAGCCATGTCCTTTAGGGCATGGATGAATGCGTTTAAAAATCATATGGAAAGGGAATTACAGAGTAAATTATTAAACCTTAATGGAGATTATGACTATTATATCTCAATATTAGAGAAAGGACAATGTTTAATCAGAGTTAACTCAATTAAAAGACCATTTTCTTTATATATACCCTTGATTAAAAGAGAATACTTAACAAATGACCAAATTCAAAAAACAAGCAATTTTATTTTAGATAATAGAGAAAAGGAGTATATTTAATTAAATAAAGTATCATAAGATTTTTTTATTTTATTTTGGTTAATTTAAGTTTGATTTTTTTAGTTTTTCATATTCTTTTATTAGCCTTTTATAAGTAGTCAGAGTATTTTTCCTTTTTTTTTCTTTTTCATTTTGTAATTCATTAATTTTTTTATCAATAGCGGTATTACAGGATTTATGTATTTCTTTTAAGTTATTAGTTTCCTTTTTTATTTCAATTTTTAAAAGTTTCTGTTTCATCTTAAGATTCGAAATATCCATGTGGTTAGTTCTTTTTTTATCTTTATCAATTTTAGCAGTAATATTCTTCAATTCTTTTCTATTGGTTGCAAGTTTTACTTCTACGTCTTTGTAATTTGATTTATATTCTTTATTAATTAAAGTTTTAGCTTCATTCTCTTTCTCTTTATAAATAACATCTAAATTTTTCAATTCATTTTTAGTTAATGTAATTTGATCTATTAGTTCCTTTTGAGCCAATTTACATCATCTTTAGATTTTTTTCTCAGAGGAAATTTAAGATTTATAAAAAATTATGTTAAATAATTTTTACTGATTATTATAATTTACTTTAAATCTGTAGCTAAAATTATTTATTAATTTTATATAATTTTATAAAATCTCCGTATTTCTCGGTATATTTATTTATCTATAAGATTTGATTTTTTAAAAAAATCAGTAAAATAGAATATATTGAAAAACGAGATTCATTCTGGAGGAGAGTGGAAAAAAAGAAATTGAAAAAAGACAAGATTATTAATTAAGATGTAATTTAATTATCTCCAAAGGATCTAAATGAAATTCAGATTCCAGGAAAATTCAGTAAGATTCACAAAGATAATTGATGATTTTTTAATCGAAATAATATTAAAAAAAATTAATTTTTATCAAACTTATGACCGCATAAACCACATTTACAATTCATTTTATATACAGGTGTTCCTTGCATACTATAATATAAAACAGTATTTTTATCTGGTTCTTCATGAATTTTTCGAGGATTTTCATTACCACATTTAGGACATTTTGTTCTTTTATAATCTGACACTCTAATAACCCCTAATACTTATTATATAAATAAAATAGACTTTAGAAATTTAAATCTAAGTTTTTAAATAACAGTTATGTAATAAAGAACAAAAATCTCATAAAAATAAAAAAATAATTAGGAAGAATTTAAACTAAAATTAAGGATATGAAAAGTATTTTACAATAATTTTTGCTCAATTTTATTAATAATTTGATTAGCTATCTCTTCAATTGATTTCTTTGAAGTATCAATTATGATATCTGCTGCAGCTTCATAAAAAGGCTCTCTAAATTCTAAAACCTTCTCTATTTCTTTCTTAGGATCTTCTTTATTAATTACAGGTCTTGTTTCCTTTCCATCCTTCATTGCTCTTTGGAAAATATCTTCTGCAGATGCTTCTAATAAAACAATGAGACAATTTTTTTTTAGATAATCAATATTTATTTTGTTTAACACAACACCGCCTCCACATGATATAATTACATGTTCATAATTAGAGAGTTCTTTACATACGGCAATTTCATATTCCCTAAATCTAATTTCACCATCTTCGGAAAAAATATCTGGAATTGATTTTCCTGCTTTTTCTACAATAATTTTATCCATTTCAATAAATTTATAATTATCCCCCAAGTTTTCTGCTAATTTTCTACCAACAGAGGTCTTTCCTGTTGCCATGAATCCTATTAAAGCAATTGAATTTTTTTTCATAATTGATCAAACCAAATACAATAAGAATAGTTATTAATTTTGAAATTTAAATTAAAAATAAATATTAAAAATATCTAAAAAGAATATGTTGAAAAAGAATACATTTTCTGGAAAAACAAAGACTTTCTGTCTTATAGGAGATCCAGTTGAACATTCAATGTCCCCTACAATGTGGAATCCTGCTCTCCAAGAATTAAATTTAGATTATGTTTATATAGCTTTTAATGTCCACTCCGATGATCTTGAGAAAGCAATCAATGGAATGAGGGCACTTGGAATAAGAGGAATGAATGTCACTATTCCTCATAAAGAAAATGTTATAAAATATCTGGATCATGTTGAAGAAGTCTCATTAAAAATAGGAGCAATAAACACCATTAAAAATGAAAACGGATATCTTATCGGACGAAATACTGATGCAATAGCAGCAAGAAAATCATTAATTGATGCGGGTTGCCAAATTTCTGGGAAAAAGATGGTAATATTAGGAGCTGGAGGTGTATCTAGGGCTTTATGTTTTATTTTGGCAGAAGAAGCATCAGAAATCATCCTTGTAGATATAATTGAAGAGAGAGCAAAGAATTTAGCAGAAGAAGTAAAAAAAAAAATGGATGCTAACATCATTGGAAAAATAAGTTCAAATGAACTGATTTCAAAAGAATTAAAAACTTCAGATATTTTAATTAATGCTACTCCCTTAGGAATGTATCCAAAAATAGATATAACCCCTATACCTAAAGAGTATTTACACCCAGATCTTTTTATATTTGATGTTGTTTATAATCCTTTAAATACAAGATTGATGAAGGATGCTCAAGAAATAGGATGTAAAACTTTGGGAGGTTTAGATATGCTTGTAAATCAAGGTGTTTTAGCTTTTCAATGGTGGACGGAAAAGACTCCAAATTCAGATCTTATGAAACAATCAATTATTGATTTTTTAGGAATAGTCTAATTTTTTTTCCTAAATTATGTTATTAAGAGAAATGTTCAAAATATAAATACTATTTTCTTCAAAATCTATTCAAAAAAATCTTAAAGTAATGTATTTTTTTTATTTTTAATGGATAAACCTATCGTATCTTTGGCTAGTAATGAAAATATAGAATTGGCAGTAATAAAAGCTTTAGATCAATTGAAACTTCCAAATTTAAATAATAAAACAATATTACTAAAACCAAATGTCGGAAGAGAAATAGAACCAAAATTAGGAGTAAATACAAATCCTGATGTTGTATTTGCTGTTTTTAATTATTTAAATAAGAGATTTAAAGCAAGGTTTTTATTAGGAGATTCTCCAATTATCAATACAGATACAAAAAAAGCTTTTTTACAGTCAGGTTATTCTAAAATAATTGAGAATGATAAAGTTCAATTCATTGATTTGGATAGCCTACCACCTATTACTTTGAAAATACCGAAGGGAAAAATTATACAGGAAATAAAAGTTACAGGATATTGGAATGAAATAGATTGTATAATCTCAATTCCAGTACTAAAAATGCATATGCATTGTGGAGCCTCATTGAGTTTTAAGAATCTAAAGGGGCTTATTTATAAAAGAGATAAAATTAAACTCCATCATCTTCAATCTCCGGAGATTATAGCAGAATTAAAGCCAACTATAAGTAAAATCAAGGAACTTGATATAGCAATTTCAGATCTTTCTTATATTTTTAAACCCGAATTAGCAATAATTGATGCTTCTTATGCTTTAGAAGGTATGGGACCTTCATCAGGAAACGTTGTTAAAATGGACACAATTATTGCTTCAACTAATTTTCTTGCAGCAGATATAATTGCTATCGCATTAACACGTCAAGATTGGAGTTTAGTTGATGTTCCTCATTTAAAATTAATATCAGAGTTAGATAAAGAAAACCCAAAATCATTTCATGATATAATAACTATTCCAAATAATATTCAAACTTTTAAAAGAAATTTAGAGCCACCACCAACTACTATCACAATAAAATATACTAATGTAAACCTTATAAGTGAGCAAGCATGTTCTGCATGTTTATCAACAGTTACAAATTTACTACAAAACAATATAGAATTTATTAATAAACATTACACATCTGAAAATCCCTTAAGAATTGCAATAGGTAAAGGATTGAATGAATCTAATTTATATCAAGATACATTGCTTATTGGAAACTGCACATACAACTTTAAAGATAAGGGGATATTTATAAAAGGATGCACTCCTGTCGAATCAACTATAATAGATGTTATAAAGAAAAGTTTGGATAATAAAGGTAAATTATAATTTTTAATTGTAATAAAAAGTTAGAAAAAAAAAGGTTAATTTATATTAAATCCGCAATAAGGACAATAATGGCCTCCTTCTCGATTTCCTTGCTTTGATCCGCAATTGGGACAATAATGATTAATGTTTTCACCCTCATTATTAGAAACATCATTTGGAGTCTTGGTATAGATCTTTATTTCATTCGGTCTATCCACATTAGGAACTACAGTTTGAGTTGAATATTTTGTATGCACTATTACTGTTTTTTGACAAATAGAATCACAATGAATACATCTATTCTCAGGTTTATTGAAGTAAATAGCTAAATAGATTAATACTCCAATCCCTGCCGTAAAAATAGCTAATATAATTAAAAGGACCCAATTGATTTCTTCTCTTTGAGTGTTAACTTCCATTTCACATTTAGGACAATACATATTTTAAAAATCACCAAATTTTTTATATTTACTAATTAAGAGAAGATTAAAATAATATTAAAACAATTTTTAGACCAATTTTTAATTTCTATACCTTAAAATCTTTTATATAAGAAAAAAAAAGGATTCTATAGTTTTTCTCCACAAAAAGCACAATATTCTGGATTATTTTTATCTAATTCATGACCACATAGAGAGCAATGATTAATTTTTTCACCGCTAATTTCAATTAATGATTCTTCCCTATTATTCATTGAATTTTTAATATTTACCAGATAAGGATTATTTTTATTTTGATTCCTTTGGTTATAAGTATATATTTGATTATTTACTCTTTTATTATTCTCAATTAGAGTAGCATAATTTCCACAATGAATACAAATATTCTTAATTTTAGTGTTATGAATCCAAATATAAATTAATAATCCAATTCCTGCAGAGAAAATTAGTAGAAGAATTGCTAATGGTATGTTTATTTTCTCTCTTTTAAGTAAAACATTCTGTTTACATTCTTGACAGTATCCAAAACTCATTTATATTCATCATTAATTTAATGTTCTTCTTATTTTTAATAAAATTATTATAATATTAAAAACATCTTTAGTCCAGTTATTGGAAAAAGACCAGATTTGGTATCATCTTCATTTTTATTAAAAATCATAAGACTCATTTAACTTTTTTATTAAGAATTATTTAAATAATAATATGAAAGCATCTGAAGTCTTATCAAGTCTAATAGATTCGATGAAAAGTAGTC
>CAZBEU010000665.1:0-6889 GCA_964491005.1 uncultured archaeon
ATATTTAGAAGAATTAGATTATGAAATAAAATTTAGTTATTATAATGGAAATACTTGGTCAAAACCAAAAGTAATTTCGGATTATCCTACACATTGGAATAATAGAATGAGTGTTTATCCTTCAATAGCAGTAGATAAACACGACAAAGTATATATCACTTGGCAAGAACATACTATGGGGTCATGGAGTTTTAATAATTTAGATAGTGAAATTATGTGTAGAACTTTTACTAATAATAGTTGGTCAAAAATCTCAATAATCTCTGATTATGATTATAATTCCATGAAAGGAGATAGCTGTAATCCTTCTATTGTTGTTGATAGTAATGGTGAATTACATACAGTTTGGCATGAAAGATGGTTAGCTTACGGAGGTGATTTTGATATCTGTTATAGGACATCAATTGGATATTTTCCTAATATTCCAAGTCAAAATTCAATTCCAATAGGGTATTCATTTCATATAATTATAATATTGGGATTTGTAATCGTACTATTTTTTATTAAAAACAGAATTATAATAAAAAATTAATATTTTTTTTAAATATCACTGATGTTAATTTTCAAATGAAGAAATTATTTTTAATGGAAAATTAATGGAATTTTTAAGTAAGCCATATGTTTCACGATGATTTATATGGATTAATATAGTATAATGGTGATATGAATGTTGGATTTTGAGAAAAAAAAAATATTTAACTATCTATTAATATGATAAACTATATATTGTTGAAATTTAATCTTAAAATTCTCTCTTTAATTATTTTAAAACTTATGAATAAAGATATTAGAATTATCTAACATTTGATAAAAATAAAAACTGTAAATATATTAGTTAATAATATGTCTGAAGATGATTTGAAAAAAAAGCTAGAAGAACAACGTATTGAGTATGAAAAAAGATTGATTTTTGATAATGCCGAATTATCAAAAGTTGTGTCAGAAGAAATTGGTAAACAAAAGTATAAAGAAATTTTTTTAAAATTACGAGCAAAACATTTGTCTGATTGGACTTCTGGAATAGCTAAGAAAGATTTAGAAAAAGGAAAAGAAAATGATATTGAGGGAATAATTAAATTCTTGTGGAATCCATCAAAGGAACAAGGTTTTGAATTTACATATAATATAGAAGAAGATAGTAGTTATCAATTTAAAGTAACTAAATGTCCATTCGCTAATTATGCGAAAGAAATGGGTGTAGAAGAATGGGCATATCTATACCACTGTATGGGTGATTGGGCTATAACTGAAGGATATAATAAAAATATAGGATTTAAAAGATCAAAAACAATTATGCAAGGAGATGATTGTTGTGATCATTATTATTATTGGAAAAAATAAAGAATCATTATTCCATAAACATAAGGAGAAAGATAATGAAATAATTATAATTGATAATATAATAAACTATCTTTTTCATAAACTTTTTTACCAAATTAACTAATGCACATGTTTCACGATCTTTATTCATGAAAGGTTCATGAAGTGAGAGTGAGAATATATTTTTTCTATCCAATTTTCTGATCAGATTAAAATCAGATTAATGATTTTTCTAAAATCACATTATTAAAAATAATTTTAAAATACATAATTTTAATTATTTTATAATCGATCTATGATTGATCCCAATTTTTATATGAAATTTGCGGGATTCTTTTATAGTGAGCAATATTTCTTGTGATAATAGTTTCATTATTATTTATTGCTATACTTGCTATTAATTCATCAAAGATTCCAATATTTTCACCTTTATTTCTTAATTTTGCTGAAATTTTAGCATATATTAAAACATCTGCTAATGTAAAATCAATGATAATGATATTTTCTAAAAATTCTTCAATTTGTTTGAGATTTTCTTCTCCCTTTGAAGATAAATATGCTTCTTTATATAATTCTGCTACATTGAAAATAATAGTTTTTAAGATTGATTTTTCTTGAATAAAATTTTCAATAATATCAACTGCTTTTTTCACATTTCGGAAAAATTCTATAATGATATCACTATCTAAGATTGGCATTTTTTATTTAATCCTCTTTAATCAAAATCTAAATTCCTATTATCAACATTTCTTAGACGATCTTCATAAAGAGTCTTTTCTAAAGTTTCCCATTCGTCAGAAGAATTTTGAAAAATACCAGCAAATTTTTTTATTGATTTATTAGGACTTTTTTTTTTAATTAAACGAGAAATAACTTCTGATATAGTTTCTCCTTTCTTTTTTAATTCTTCTAATTGATTATAAATATTTTCTGGTAAATTTATTGTTCGATGAGTCATATGTTATTAAAATAATTTTGAATATTTATTTTTTTATAAAGATTATTGGAAGGTCTAAAATTAGCTATACATCCGAACTTTCACGATGTAAGATATATCTCATTATATGATATCTATATTACATTATTTCTCAGTATTGAGAATTATTTAACAAATTTGATATTTAGTTATTATTATAATATCAAAAATTGGACAAACAACAAATTTTGATATCATCTTTGTTCGATTTCACGATCTATATTCATGACATCTTCATGAAGTTAAGAATCCTACATGAACTATAGAACTTTTAAGTATGATTTAATTATAATATCATAAATTCAGTGAAAAAAATAGATATAAAAAAATTTAAAATTAATAATTATCTTACTCTTAAATTAATAGATGATAAGACTTATATTTATGTCTCTAACAAGAGGTATAGAGAGTTAGAAAAGTTATTTTACCAACCCAAAGATAACTTTAAGAAAATTGATCGAGAAGTTAAATCAATGGATGATTTAGCAGAGATCTTAGACCATTATGACAGAGATATTATGAGATATGAATATAAGATTCCTTCTAAAGATTTATTTTGGGGTCACTGTTCAAACATACAAGTCTGGGTTGAAGAAAACTACAATACAGTATATCTTCATAGGAATTTAGCTTTTCCTTTATTACGTAAACTTTTAAAAGAAGAAGATCCAATTGCATTAAAGGTTTATAAAAAAGAGATTGAAAAAAGGTTTAAAGATGGTATTTTAAAGGTTAAATCTTATATTATCCAAAATGGATATTTAAAAGATTTTGACAGGGATGACCTTCTAAAATTATTGGAAGAATTTATTCAAGAATATCCAGAATTAAACCATGATTATTTATCTCGAAATTTACGTACTAAAACCATATTATTGAAAAAATTCATTCTTTATGTTGATAATTATGAGAAATTTTTAGAGAAAATTTTTGATTATGCTGAGTATGATCTATTAGAAGATTTTAAACAAATTATGAAGAATATTGGATTCCTTAAATTGAACGAAGAAAATATACTAAATATTCTTGAATTTTTCTCAAGAGAACATTTAAAAGTAATTATTCCTCTATTAATCGATCTTTTGGAATTTAAACCAATTCATAAACATATCAAATATATCGCTGAACGTCTCTATTCCAATAAAGATTTATTTTTTATTCAAAAGGCTTTGATATTTAACGAAAATTCATTGGAATCATTAAATCTGATGACAAAAGCATATTATAATGTAAAATTATATAACGAAGCAGAAATATTAGCTGATAAAGCCTTGATGATGAATAACAACAATTGGAAATCTTATTATTTTAAAGGATGCATAAATCTATTGATGGGGAGAATTAAAGAAGCAGATAAATTATTATCAAAAGCATATAAGTTTGCTCCAAGTGGATATTTAATAAAAAAAAAAAAATCAGAACCATTAATATATCATCAGCAGATTTTTAATATTTTACAAATAACCCCATATATTTCAATTAGTAAAAAAGAAACTCTCGAACAAAAAGAATTGGCTCTAAACATAATCATCCCTGAAGCTATTAAAGAATGGTATTCTATAGTAGGATCAGAAGAAATTCTTCTTACTTATAGCAATGATGATCTCCCTGTATCTTTAACAGATCTTGATATTAATGAACAAGATATGATCGATATCATATATGAGAATCAAGCAGTATGTAAATGGGCAGTTATGTTGAATGGAAATAATGATCCTCCTGTGATGATAACTAGTACATCAAAGTGTTCCGCAAAATCCACAGAAAACTGGAATGAATTATTTCACTCTTTTTCTAATTTTATATATACTCGAATTACTAATTATTATTTTTTTTTAATAAATCGTTCTCGAGCTCAAGTTTTAATCGAATTTTATTCAGAAGTTCCTAATGAAATTTCAAATTATTTATGTGAGCATTTATTAGAAATATCTCCTAGGCTTTTTTTTAAAAAAATTAATCCTATAATTTTATCTGAAAATGTATTCGCAAAACATGATCAAATATGGAATAATTCTTTACTATTTGTAGATAATGCGAGAAATCAATTTATCAAAATATATTCCAATATTTGTTCAATATGGGCTAAAAATCAGAAAAATTACGAGGAACTACTTAAATTAGTTTTGGACTATCAATTATCAATCAAGCGTATTGAAACTAATAATGAACTTATCGTAAGAAATGCAATAAATTATGTAATGAATGATTTTCCATCTTTACAAAATTTGTTAAATAAAGAATTATCTGCTCCAATACTCATTAGTTTAGTTGTGATTGAAGAAAAAATTCCGAAGATAGATCCAGGATTTTGCTATTATCATCAATGTAGAGACTTTGAAATTGGAAAAAAAAAAATAATTTTAAGGACAGATGGATTTTCTAGTCTAAGTAAAAAAGAGTATTATTATTGTGTGGAGAGAGCAGATGGAATAATACTCATTTTTAAACAAAACCAATTAACTTCTAATAAATTTTTAAACAATCACTTGGAATTAATTAATGCAATAAGACCAACTATGCCAATCCTAATCATTAGAAATAATTCAGATCAAAATGAAATTAATGAGTTTGAACAATTAAGAATTTTAGATTTAATAAAAAAATATGGTATAATTGAATATAGGATAATTTCAGAAAATATTGATGATCAAATATCTCAAATTTATGAAGATTTTATACTAAACATTCTTAAAATAGTTAAATAAATGTAGAGTTATGTAAAGTAAAGTTGTTTCACGATCTTTATTCATGACATCTTCATGAAGTGAGATGATTAAAAAAAACTCGATATTTTAAAGGATGTGGTATTCCAAATTTTTTTGATAAAGTTAATTTGTATAAAATATCTCAAAAATAACGAATACTTCATTCTTTTGTGGAATTAGTATTCCATAATCCATGTTTATTTTCATATGGTTTTTTGTTGATATTAATTTTATTTTTCTTACAATATTTTTTTATAAGCCAATTTACTATTAGAATAATAAGCCATTCTGGAAATTGTTTTGCAGCTAATTTAATAGCCTTTTTTGGTATTGATTCACCTTTATTTAATGCATTCCCCGTTAATTCGAGTGCTTTCCGTATATTTTTAGTTTGAGAACCCGTTTCTTTCAGTGGTCTTCCATTTATTTCATTAACACCTGGAATTATTAAACCTCCTTCCCATTTAAAACACATCTTATCAGAATAATATTTGCAGATTTTAATCGCATTTTTACCCCCTTTTGGGGCTTCAAATTGTAGTATTACAGCGAATTTCCTTGTCTTATTCCTTAATTCAGACTTTCTTTTGAATAATTTTTCAAATAGAAGAATTAAGTTAGATGGTAGAGTTAAAATATATTTTGGGGTACATAAAATTATTAAATCTGCTTTATCGATTTTTTCAAATATTTCATTTTCTTGATTAAAGTCTAATGATGAAATACGGCTATATGTATAAATTATATTCGAATTTGTCGTTTTCTCCTCTAGATAATTTAAAATAATATTTGATGTTGCGTTCTCTCCTCGATGGCTACCAGATAATAATAAAACATTTCTGCTCATACCTTACCCTCCTTAAATTGATTTATGATATTTTCTAATCTTCTTATTATTTGAATATCTAATGAAGAAACGAAAAAAGTTTCATGAAAGGGTACAGCAAAAAGGAAAGATATCTTTTCTGACAGTTCTAAAAAAACTTTTTTTTCATCTAGTTGTTTTTTATTTATAATTCCTATAGTTAAAAGAGCAGGATAATTCTTATATCGCATAACATGTCCAGTTTCATCACCTCGCTTCTTTAAAGGTGCATTAAATAGTACAGGTATCAATCGTTCAATAGTTTTTTTAAGAAGATGAGAAAATCCCCCAAAAGTAACTTTTGTTATCATAATGACAATATCACTATGAATATACGTTGGATATATAATTTGCATGTCATCTGTTTGCACACATAATCCTGGTGTTATTTTACTCATATTCCATACACATGACATACAACCAAGACAACTTTTAATATTCATATCCTGAATATTAATTACCTGAACTTCATTTTGATTAAATAATTTATTATTATTCAACATTATATCTAATTGATTATCATAGTCATTTCTATTTAGACTATTTAATACTAGTATTCTCATATTCATCCTTTCCTTTTTTTTCGATTAATTTGGTAAGTTTCATTTTTTATTTTTTTGAATGCGGTTAACAATAAGTGAGCATTGCTCACATATAAAGTTTATGAGTATTGCTCACTTATTGAAAATATGGAATCATCAAAAAAATTTAAAAGAGACAAAAAAGACAAAATTGATAGAATATATACTATATTCTATGAACTTCTTAAAACTAAAGGCTATAACAAGATAACAACTAACTTAATTGCAAAAATATCGGGAATTAGTATTGGTACGATATATAGATATTTCCCTAATGGAAAAGATTCAATAGTGAAAGGTACATTAGAAGATAAATTTGAAACACTTTTTAATATTGAAGATTTTAAAATTATGAATCAAAAAAATTTTCCTAAATTATTAGAAAATATGATTAAAAAACATATAATATCCCATCGTGATAATTATCAATATCATATAG
>CAZBEU010000666.1:0-3966 GCA_964491005.1 uncultured archaeon
TCTCTTATAAAAGTCATATTTAAATAAGGAAATATATTTTAACTGATATAAATCAATTTTTTAATTAAGAGGGTAGTAAAAAATGAGTCAAAAATTTTTAACCGAAAAAGAATTTGAAGATTTAAAAGAATCAAGCAAATGGAGTTATGTAAAATCACTCTATAAGATTATAGAAGATTTAAACATCCGAGCAGAAAAAAATTGTGAGGAATGTGAAAAAAGTATGATTAATCCTCATGATGTTAATATTGACTTTCTTTTTGAAGATTGGAGGAATTGTTCTGAACATTGTGATGAATGTGGAGAAGAAGAGAAAATTTTAATGTGTGATCTTCAATTTCAAGTAATGAATCATATAGCTAACTCTTTAGCTGAAATTAGAGAACGTCAAAATGCACTAGCTAAAATAGTCTTAAGAAAATCGGATCAGGGAGCAAAAATATTAGAAAATATTGAGAAAAACCAAAAATCTACTGAGGATCGCAGTAAAGATTTATATAGATAAAAGTAATAAGTAATTAAGTTATTCAATTTTAATATTTGTATGTTTTTCATCTATTTTTTTTAATTTTATCTCTAAAATACCATTTTGATATCTTGCTTTTGCATAATCGGTATTGATAGATGATGGTAAATCTATTTCCTTATAGTAGCTATGACCAGTAACATTCTGGTTTTTTGTTGAGATTGTCAAGCTTTTAGTTTTTGATTTTAATTCAATATCCTCTTTTAAGACACCTGGCATTTCTGCAATAACGATTATCATGTCATCTTCTTCTGTTATTTCAATAAGAGGTTCTCTTACATCTTGGACTTTAGGATGTCCATGAACTTCTGGTTTTATATTTCCAAAAGAATCAAAAGTTGGTTTACCCTCGGCATCAAAATTAACATTGAATCCATACATAAAAGGTCCACGCTTAAACTTACCTTTATTTTTCATAAATTCTTTTTGAAAATTTTCTGGAGAAATATTTTTAAATTCAGGAGGGAGATTTTCCATTAGTTTTTCATATACTTTTTTAAACATATGTTGAAATTCTTTTGATTGGAACATTTTGTTTGGGTCTTGGAGAAATTTCATAAAATCAAAAGGCATTTGATAATCATCATCGTTATCATCCTTATCTTCATCGTCTTCATAATCTTTATCTTTGGGCATTTTAAAACACCTCTATATTTTGTATTTCTTTTTATTAAAACTCTATAATGATATAGAAACAGAATGCTAATAGAGTTTACTATTTATAATAAATTATTTAGGTTTATAAATATCATCTCATTTTTGAAAATCTTATTTTAGAAAAATAAGGATAAAAAACTATGTAAAAATTTAATAAACTAAATAACTTAAGATCTATATTAAAAAATTAAAAAAAGGTGTGTAATATTTACTCAGAGCTTTCAGATGATGAGAAAGAAATGTATCTCGAAGTTTTACGAGATAGTCCTATAATACCATTCAGTAGTTATGTTTCTAGAGGAGATATTCGAGATCCTGTAGATGTTGCAAGACCAAGAAGCTATATTGATAGAGAAGTATTCAGACTTGTCAGACAGACATTTAGGGATCGTTCTTCCCGTTTATTACCTATATTAGGATCAGCAGGAACGGGAAAAACTCATGCTTACCATTCATTTAAAGAAAAAGAATTGGAAAATAAAAAAAAATTAAAAGAAGCTGATGAAACGGATGAGATTGAAGCAAATCAATTAGAACCCGTAGATTGGTCAATTATTTATGTACCCAGCCCTCCAGCTAGTATTCGAGTCTTACTTCACGTTTATACTTGCTTAATTGAAGAAATTGGACCTGAGATGCTTGATATCGTTTCTGAAAATTTAGTAAAAGAAAAATGGGGAGGAAAGAAAGGAGGTATTTTTCAAAAAGCAAATCTTGATGAAGTGATTCAAAAAGGATTAAGAGAATTTCCAGGTGTATTTGCTGATTGTGTTAAAGCATTAGTAACATACCAATTAGATAAAAATAGAAAAGCCTTAGCTGAACGTTGGTTATTGGGAGAAGACCTAGAACCTGAAGAACTAGCTGAACTTGGAATAAATTCAGTATTAGAGGATGATGATATTTGTCTTGCAATGATTAAAATAATCACAGATAATTTAGATCGTGTATTAATACTATATTTTGATGAATTAGAATCGCCATATCGTATGTTGGGAGAAACAGCAGAAAGAAAATTTTTAGAGATTCTTAAACGATTATATAATGAAGTAAAAGGTTTAGTTATTGTAATTGCTGTTTTAAAAGAAATCTGGCCTCGTATTTTAGAAATTGCAGATCCTCCATTAAGATCAAGAATGGAACCAGAACAAGAATTAAAACCATTTAGTCTTAATGATCTAAAAATATATTATTCAAAAACAATGGAAGTATTTTGGGATGAAAATAATCTTAGTCCTCCTCTTTATCCATTATTTCCTCTTAATGAAAAACTTTTAGAAATGATTTATAATAAAACTGATGGTAACCAACGTAATTCCATTAAACTTTGTAAAAGATTTATAGATAAAGTAGTTATGGAAGAAATGAGTGTTACAGAATTAATGAAGGCAGGTGTTGATATTGTAGCAACTGCTAAACCTCCAGAACCAGCTGATGAAAAAGTTGATTTCTCAAAACCAAGAGAAACCATTGCTAAAACAATTGACGAAATTTTAGCAGAAGAAGAATATGCGATTGATGTAAATCCTGCTTCAGTTGCAGGAGCCACATTGAAGTATATTATTAAAATAGGAGACGATCATAAAAAGAAATTTAAAACTCAGATGGAATATAAATTTAAACAAGGAAAAAGAACTCAAACTATTGCTGCTTTAATTGAAACTGGGGGTAAAAAATGGGGATTAGAAATTCCTGCAATAAAAACATTTGAAAGGAGTGCAGGTGTTGCTGGATATTATGCGGCAAAAAGGATAAAGGATGCAATAACAGATAAGGTTATCGATGCGGGAATATTGATCGTCCCTGAGGGTACTGGAGGAACAAAATATGAAATGCTTTTAGAAAATAACCCCGAAATAAAAAAAATAGAAATGAATGTTGAATCAGGAGAGAATTATATTGCAAATGCCCTTAAATATCCAACAAAGGAAGCATGGGAAATTGCAAAAATAGTATTTCCTGATATAGGGGACTATACTCCTCAAGAATAAAAAAGCAATATTTCAATCTTTTTATTATTATTCTTTTATTTTATTTTAATTTTTGAATAATGTTATTATCGATTTCTAATAATTTATCATAAAGTGTAATAGCATTTTCGATATTTTCTAAAAGGTTTGTTAAAAATTCATAGTTTTCAAGATCTTCAAAATAATTTGAAATTTCAATCAATCTCTCAATATTTGGTATTAATGATTTATAGACTCTAAATTCTTTATTTTCATCATCAATAATGAGTTTTTTTATATCTTTATGAATTTTTTCTTTTTCTTTTATTAGATCTGGATAATTTCCAATATTTTGTGCTTTTGTTGTTAAAAAAGATACAATTTCAATTTCTTGGATTAATTCTGCTCGTTCTGCAGCTTTTAAAAATTTTTTTTTTGATTTTTTATAATCGCCCTCATTAAATAATCTATCTGCTTCTTTTACTAATTCAGATAATTCATTAGGAATAGCTTCACCTAAATTGATTAATTCTTTTGCTTCTTGAAGTTTTCCTTCATCAAGCATTACTTTTGTCTTTTCATTAATTGTATCTTTAATAATCTTAGGTTCTTTTAATTTTTCAATTAGGTTTAAAATAGAAGTTAATGTTTCCTTTAGAAAATTCTGCATTTTTTTTTTTTCTTTTGGATTATAATTCTCTATCACTTGATTTTGAATATTCGCAAATAAACTCTTAAATGATAGTAGATTTTCATCATTCCGTAAAACACATCCTAAATAGAGATTTTCTTTTTCAAAATTTTTAGTTTCTAACTTGCTGGAATAATATTTAA
>CAZBEU010000667.1:0-2509 GCA_964491005.1 uncultured archaeon
TTAATCCACCAATAATTAAAAAGGCAAATATTGTAAGAAAAACTTGAGTTTTTGAAAATTGAACATCTTTTTCAAATATTTCAAGAAGAATAATTATTGAATATAATACTAATATTTCCGAGGTTGATGTTATGATGAAAAGAATTTTTGTTATTTCCAAATTATCTAAGAAAAAGTAAGAGATCAGAGATGTGCTTGTATTTAGTAAATAATTTACATAAAAAATACTCAAATATCCAAACATTTTATATTTTGAGTTTAAATATTTCCTTAAAAAAAAAAAACTAAAATATGCTGCAATAAACAGAATTATTAATGAACCAATTTCATATATCAGATTATTAGCAATTTGTCCTTGATATAACATTTTTATATTGAATATTTTTTTATGTATACAAATAAACTCTTAATTTTTTCAAACATAACTATCTTTGGAAATTATTACAATCCCTTTAATAATTCTGAGAAGTTAGGTTCTTTGAAGTAATTATTATATTTTTTTAATAATTCTATATTAACTAAGTGAATTTTCTTTCCAGTGTTATTTTTTGCTGATTTTATAAGGTCTAATTCTTTCATTTTTTTTATATGATATTGAATAGTTCCAGGATATACATCCAATTTAGCAGCAATATTAGAAATTGCTATTGTATCATCTTTAAAGAACTCTTCAATAATTTTTGGAATTAAATCGTTTATAAAAACTACTTTATATTTATCAAAATCATTTGGAATATCTTTTAAGAAATAATGTAGTGTTTTTCCAATTTTTTCTGACCTTATCAATCCAAAATTTTCTAAGGTCATTACATGTTTAAGAAAAGGTGTTCTAGTTATCTTTAAAAGCTCCTCGATTTTTTCATCTCTAGCATGAATTCCAGGATTATCACGAATAAAATCCAAAATTGTGACTAATTTATCATTTTGGAGAATTTCTAATTTAGTTCTTCTTTCATTTGTAACAATCCAATTTTTTTCTTCTAAACTTCTAATTGATAGAAAAATATCTTCTTTACTATATCCTTTTTTATAAGATAATTTTGCTATACAAGTGGCATAGAGTTTTTCTATAATTGGGAATTTTTGTATTTGAGTTTCTGATTCAATTTCAAATTCAGTATCATATCGTTTTAATTTAAGAATTTCTTCGGCTATTAGTAAGATATCTTTTTCAGTTTCAGATAATTCATCAATTAATTGTTCTGTCTTTTTTAGGGAACTTGATTCTTTTTTTATTTCTAAAGGTGTGAAATCATCTTGTCTAAATGAGCTATCTTCAAGTGTTGTTACTTTTTTTTTTTCTTTCGAGTCTCTTTTTTTCTCTAATGACATGATAATTTCTTTTTTCTAAGCATGTTTTTCTAAAAATTCAACAAATTGATATTGTTCTTCAGAGTCCATATATTTTAATTGTTCTATAATTTTGTTATATTGTTTAGGTTTTACATTTGGAAGTTTTCTAATTTTTTCTACTAAAATACGAGAAATTTTTTCTTGATAAAGATTTATTATAGCATCAATATATTTTACTTGTTGCTCTTTTGTTAGGAAAGCTAATTCTTTTAATAATTCTTCTTTTTCACTTTTTGGGATATTTAATTTTTTTATTTTTTCCCTTATATCATTTGAAAGAAGATTAAAAATTTTGGAGAAATATTCTTTGACTAATTTTTGATCATTTTCATTTTTCACTGGTAGAATTGATTCATGTAATTTAAGTTCAATATCCTCTTCCTTTTGTTTTAAAAATTCTTTTTCTTCCTTTTTAGATACTTTTTCTTCAGATTTTTTCAATTCTTTTGTAGGTTTTTCTTTTATTTCAGGTACCTTTAAGGTAGATTCTTCCTTTATTTTTACAATTTCCCTTTGAATATCTTCTTTTTTTGATTCAATTGGTTTTTCTTTATTTTGTGTTATTTTATAAGGATTAATTATTGGAATAGAAGATTGGTCCTTTTTTATAATTTCTTGCTCTTTCTTTTCTCCTTGAGTTAATACTGAAGGTTCTAAATTAGTTGGTAATTTTTCTTCCTTATAATCTATAGGTTTAATTATAATAAGGATATACATTGTTATTGCTTTAAATAAAATAAATATACCTACAGAAAAGAAACATGTGGCAATTATACCGAAAATAAATGTTCTTAATGCAACTACTCCATCACAAGATTGTACCTTTTGTATACTATCTCGAAAAGCATAGTCTAAAATTAAAAATATAATAGCAAGAACAAAAAGACCAATACCGATGATAATAAATATATTATTAATGATTATAATCTTTAATTGTTCGATATCTTTAACATTATTGATAAAATCCATTATAAAGGTTTGAATTTGAAAATATGTTCCATCATTAAAAAAAGAATAACTAATATAGAAAAATAATATAAATCCTATTAGAGAAGAAAATTGATTATATGAATTTTTTATGTATAAAAATATTCTATATGTCCCATTTTTGTTTCTTTCACGAGTAAGGATAATATAAAAGAATATTAAAATTCCT
>CAZBEU010000668.1:0-6259 GCA_964491005.1 uncultured archaeon
AAAAAAAAATTATTGTAATAGGTTTGGATAATTGTGGTAAATCATCAATTGTGCTCTGTTTACGTGGGATAAAAAATCTCATGTCTTTCTTATCATTAAAACCGACTAAAGGTATTGATATGGATAAAATAAATACGATGGATACAGAGATAACAATTTGGGATTATGGTGGACAAGAACAATATAGAACAAACCATATTCAAAATCTAAATGAGCAAATTATAGATGTAAGTAAATTAATATATGTAATTGATATACAAGATGATAAGAGATATGATCTTGCTATAGAATATTTTGGTCAAATATTAGACATAATAAAAAATAATAATGATTTAAATGAGTTGTCTATTTTTTTTCATAAATGGGATCCTGATCTAAAACTTCTAAAAAAATCAATAAAAGAAGAGAAAATTCAAAAATTAATTCTTAAAATAAATAAAATGATACCTAATAATATTAAATATAACATTCAAAAAACTTCAATATATACCATATTTCAAAAAACAGATATTAAAATAAAATAATTATCTTGTTGGTAACATTGATTGCAAATCAATTTGATAAAACACAATTTTCTACACATAAGATCAACCAAGATATTGTAGAATACCTAATATTTGGATTTACTCTAATTCTAATTATTTTTAGTGAAATTTATAGCTATCTTTTATTTCATACGATTGCAGAATTATTTAGTATAATAATATATAGCTGTATTTCTATCATAGGATGGCATTCAAAAAAATATACTCAAGAATCATTGTTTTTACTATTGGGCATATCATTTCTATTTATAAGCATTATTGATTCAATCCATACATTATCTTATACAGGTATGAATATTTTTATAAATTTTGATTCTAATTTACCCACATCATTGTGGATCATTGCAAGATATCTTCAAGCAATCTCTTTATTTCTTTCTATTCTTTTTAAGAATAAAATTTTTAATTCACAATTTGTATTAATTGTTTATGCTATAATTGTTTCAATCTTATTAATTTCTATTTTTACGGGATTCTTTCCAAAATGTTATATAATGGGATCTGGACTAACCGGATTTAAAATTATTAGTGAATACATGATTATACTTATTTTATTTTCTTCTTTACTCTTATTATATCGCCATAAAAATGATTTTGATTTACGTATATTTGTTTTCTTAATAATATCGACTATTATAACAATGATCTCAGAGCTTGCGTTTACCTTTTATATAGGTGTATACGATTTTTCAAATTTATTAGGTCATATTTTAAAAATTATTTCAGCTTTTTGCATTTACAAAGCTTTAATAGAAACAGGGTTTGAGAATCCCTTCAATTTGCTTTTTCGAAAACTGAAAGAAAGTGAATTATCTTTAATCCAGAAGGCAAACGATTTAGAGGTTGCTTATGATGAATTTAATCAGATTTTTAATGGATCATTACCATTAAGAGTTATTGATAAAGATTATAATGTTAAACGAGTAAATGAGACATATCTTCAATATTTTGAATTAAAGATTGAAGATGTTCTCAAAAAAAAATGCTATGATATTTTTAAAAATGATAATTGCTATTCAGAAAACTGTCCTTGCACTAAAATAAAATCTGGAAATGAAGGGTCTGAAAATGAAATCTTTTTAAAATTACCTAGTGGGAAGGAGATATACTATTTAGGATATTCTTTGGCATGGAAAGATCCAAATGAAAATTTAATTGGATATATTCAAAATTTCACCGATATAACTGATAGAAAAAAAGCTGAAAAAAGACTTGCTACTTTTATTTCTACTGCTTCTCATGAATTAAGAACTCCTACTGCAGCATTACTTCAATCTATTGAACTTATAAATAAATATAAGGATAAAATTTCTAATGATCAAAAGGAATCATTAATTGAAACGATTAGCAGAAATGCGGGATATTTAGCAGAATTAATCGAGGATCTCCTTAATATATCAAAGATTGATGAAATGAAGATAAAGTTAGATATTATAAAATTTAATCCAATACATTTAATATCTGAAATTATAAAATCAATGGAACTTAGAATTCAAACAAAAAATAATATTATTTCTATTGAACACAATAGTAGTGACATTATATTATACGGAGATTTGAATAAATTTAATCAAATATTTAGAATAATAATAGATAATGGATTAAAATATTCTAATGAAGATACTGAATTTAAAATTATAGTTACAAATCATTATAATGGTAAATTTAATCCAAAAAATCAAAATGGAGTTTTATTCGAATTTATTGATCAAGGAATTGGAATTCCTGAAAATGATCTCCGTAATTTATTCGAAAGATTTTTTAGATCCAATAATGTTCATCATATTCCTGGAACTGGACTTGGATTAGTTATAGCAAAAGAATATATAGAACTTCATAATGGAAAGATTTATGTTGAAAGTGAATTTGGAAAAGGATCTACTTTTTCAATATTCATACCAAAAGAAAAACCTTAATCTGAAAATATATATATATTTAATGGATCTATTATTAAAAATATAGGAATCATTTATCTTAGTATTTGATATGAAACCTCTGATTTTAATTATTGATGATTATAAGGATATTCTGGACACGTTAAAAATGATATTAGAATTTAATAATTTTAATGTTCTTACAGCTAATAATAGTAAAGAAGCCTTAGAAGTTTTATCAACAAATAAAGTACCTCCAGATCTTATAATTAGTGATATAATGATGCCTGGAATGAATGGATATGAACTTTTTAATAAAATAACCTTGAATTCAAAATGGAATCATATCCCATTTATTTTTTTATCTGCTAAATCTTCACCTGAAGATATTCGATATGGTAAGGAATTAGGAGCTGACGATTATCTTACTAAACCTTTTAATGAAGAAGATCTTTTAGCTATTATAAGAGGTAAAATTGAAAGAAATAGAACATCTCAGTTAATCAGTAAGGAAGTCTATTCTCTATTATCTTCTATTAACATACCAGAAAATCTGAAAAAAAAAAAAGAAAAAAAAGCACTTGAAGAAATTGTTTTATGTTGGGTTATATGGGATGATGTATATGGACCAAAATTAAAAGAATATTATACAATCAACAATAAATTATCATATTCTGTAGATAAGATTTCATTTCAACTTTATAACGCCGCTGCAACAGTATATGGGCAAGAGGGATTTTCTAAACCAGAAGGAATTTTATTAAATATTGACAATATTAAAAGAGATGGTTATATTTTTTTTGATTCTTATCCTGATGTAAATCAAAGATCTGGGGAGCAAGAATTTATGTTGGGAATAATTGCTTTAAATATCAATTATTTTTATTCTCTAAAAATAAAAAAGATTCTATCGGAATTATCCGAAAAAATTAAGAATAATAAGGAATATACTTTAAGAGAATATTGGGAATCTATTTCGGATTTACTTGCTCTTCCTATTATTTAATAATTTAAAATCAAATACCAAATAGATTCTGTATAAAAAATAAAAAATTATAATTAATTATGATAGGATTTCTTCAAAATATCTATATGTGATTGAATTTTATTTACTAAAGGAATACACTTTTTTTTCAAAGCTGATTGTTTTAAAGCTTCTAACTCTTTTAAAATTATAATATAATTCATTCTTAATATCTCCTCTCTAAAATGTAGTTATGAATATAATTGTGTTTATATTAATATTTTAAAAGAGAGAACAAAATTTCTAAAATGTAAAAATAAAGTTTTAAAACTAAGTTGTAATAATCTAATAGATTATTTTTTCTTTTTTTAAATAGTCAAAAGCAGAATATGCTGCTATAACGCCTTCAGATACTCCTGTAATCGCTTGTTTGAATTGAGAGTCTGCTACATCTCCAGCAGCAAAAACTCCGGGAATATTTGTCTCCGATTTTTTGTTTATTATTATTTCCCCTTTTTTATTTGTTTCTACACCTATTATTTTGGCTAGATTTGAATTTGGCAAAACGCCTATTTCAATAAAGACAGCATCCAATTTTATTTCATTGTTATTATCAAGTACTAATGAATATACTTTTTGATTTCCCTTAATCTCTTTGATGTTTGTTTTGTATATAATTTCGATTTTATCATTTTCTAATACCCGTTGTTTATTAATTGGTTCTGCTCTTATTTCATCTTTTCTGTAGATTATTATAACTTTTTTTGCATGTTGGGTAAGATACAAAGCTTCTTTTGCAGCAGAATCACTTCCACCAATTACAGCAACAGTCTTATCTTTATAAAAAGGTCCATCACATGTTGCACAATATGATACTCCTCTTCCCCCAAATTCATCTTCTCCAGGAATATCTAATTTTTTATGATTTGAACCCATTGCGAAACAAATCGTTTTTGCTTTAAAACTATTGAAGAAAGATTTTAATTCAAATATATTATCTTCTTTTTTAATTGTTCTTATTTCATCAATGATATAAGGTATATCTAATGAATTTATATGCTCTCGAAATTTTTCCATTAATTCTGGACCACTAATAGAAGAAATACCCGGATAATTTTCAACAATATGAGTTGTGGTTATTAATCCTCCATATAGATTCCCAATAACGAGTATATCTAATGCGAATCGAGCAGCGTATATAGCGCATCCTAAACCAGATGGCCCCGTACCTACGATAATCAAATCATATATCTTTTCAGGGTCTATATTATCAATATTATACATAAAAAAAACAATTCTTAGTGATTTTTAATATCTAATTTTGTTTATTATTTTATAAATATATTTCTAACAAAGAATCTTTTTAAAAAAAAAAATGACTCTATACCAACTTTGATCGAATATCTTTTAGCAAGAACATAATTTTTTATTATCAATAACATTAAAAGGAAAAAAAAAAGACTATAATTATAAAGAATTTGGGGATTTAGTAAGAATTCTCAATTTTAAAAATTTAATTTTGTTATAAAAATGACTGAAAACTTGAAAAAAGAAGAGAATTTTATAGAGGTTGGAAGAGCCCCAAAGGAATATATTTTAAAACAAAATGAATTAATTACTAATATTGAATATTTGAGCATATTCTTAGAGAAGATACCTTTAATAGCTTTAATAATTAATCAATATAGACAGATAATTTATATGAATAAAGCTGCGTTAGAATTTTCTAAGATAAGCGAGATTTCTGAAGTTTTGGGTAAGAGACCAGGAGAAGCTATGAATTGTGTCCATTCATATGAGCCTGAAGGAGGTTGTGGAACCTCAGAAGCTTGTAGTTATTGCGGTGCTCTAAATGTGATATTAGAAAGTCAAGATGGAGTATCTGCTGTAGAAGATGGACGATTTATCCTTGGTCAAAAAAGAAATGCTTTTGATCTTCGTATTTGGTCATCTCCTTTTATATTTGAAAATAATCAATTTTATTTAGTAACTATTCAAGATATTAAACATGAAAAAAGAACAGCAATCTATGAGAGGATTTTTTTTCATGATTTGCTCAATACTATTACAGGATTAAATTTAAATATTCAAATGCTTAGAAAAGAGAATATTGCCAATAAAAATATTATATTTGAAAGACTTGAATATTTTATTAAGCATTTGGTTGATGAAATTCGATCTCAACAAATAATAAATGCGGCAGAAGTTAATAAACTCTTATTGAAATATGAAAAAATTAATACATTAGAATTATTAAAAGAAATTCTTGATCTTTATGAATATCCAATTCAGTCTAACAATAAAAAAATTCAAGTTGATAGTAGTTCTGCAAATATAACTTTTAATTCCGATATATCTCTATTGAGAAGAATAATTAAAAATATGGTTATAAACGCAATTGAAGCTACTTCAGAAAATGAGTTAATAACGATTGGAGCTAACATTGATAATCAAAATGTTATTTTTTATGTAAATAATCCTGAATTTATCTCTAAAGATATACAACTTCAATTATTTCAGAGATCTTTTTCTACAAAAGGGTTTAATAGAGGTTTAGGCACATATAGTATGAAACTTCTTAGCTCTTTTCTAAATGCTGAAGTAGATTTTAAAACTTCAAAAGAAGAAGGAACAACATTCTATTTGATTATTCCTTTAGATCACACAAATAAAGATATATAAGTTATTATTCTTCATTGATTTCTTATTTTTTTAATAAGCTCTATTATTATTGAAATGTAAAAATAGAAAAAAAATTACTAACGATATTGAATATTAATATCAGACCCTATCAATTCACGTAGTAATTCATGAGCAGGAATCATTCCTTGTATTGCTGGACGTTCATTGATAATTGTGTATGGGACTCCTGCTGC
>CAZBEU010000669.1:0-4084 GCA_964491005.1 uncultured archaeon
GCAAACACCTAAGATTCGTGACCCTTGAGAAATAGACAATAACATGGAATTTCTTTTAAAAAAATAAAGAAAATGTCCAAGATTTTCCAAATTTTTTCTTACTATTTTTCACGGTATGTTATTTAACCATATTATTACCTGCAGATCTTAATTTTATTGCTAAACCGGAATTTTTAAAACATCTATTTGTAATTATTTGGTTTGCTATATTTGCAATCTTTCTATTTATATTGGGGAATGCTCTAATAATTATTACTCTTAGAATGAGAAAAGTTGTAGGAGCACAAGATATAGAAGGAACATTAATAACAAATTATTTTTATTCTTTTTGTAGACATCCTATATATTTAGGAATAACCTTAATTTCACTTGGATTTGTTTTAATATTTGTTAATTTTGATGCAATTATTGTGATTTCTTTTATTATTCTTGGAAATTATTTAACTGGTACAATTGAAGAAAAATATGATATGAGGATAAGATTTGGAGAGGAATATAAAAAATATAGGGATAATGTACGAAGATACGGGCCTTTATGGTTTTGGATCCTTTTAATTATTGTAATAATCTTACCAATAATTATTGATATAGCAATTTAATAATTCCGTTATGTTAATTAATTAAATAAAAATGATATAAGATCATAAGAAAGGGAGTGGAAATTGTATTAATTTTATTTAAATGTATTTATATTTTGGAATTATTAAAAAACCCTTTTTTTAAAAGGTTATTTATTTAATCTATTTTATTCCATAGATTATATATGATTTTTTTAATTCCATTCTTACCATTTTTGGTATTTTATAAATATCAGTAGTTTTTTCATATTTAATTTCATTAATACCCCAATTTTTAATTTCTTTTATAAGAATATTTATATTCCCAAATTTTTTCTCAATCCCAAATACATCTTGAAGTGAAAAGACACCTCCTTTCTTTAGAACACGAAAAGCTTCTTTTATAACATATTTTTTATTCTTCTCGTCACGGACTTCATGAAAAACATAATTACTTACTATAGCATCAAATTCTTCATTTTTAAAAGGTAAAGCGGAAGCGGTTGATCTTTTAAATTCGACTTGATTTTGCACTTCCTCGATTCTTGCATTTCTCATACATAATTCTATGGAATAATCCCAGAATTTTCCCCAATAATCAATTCCAGTAATTTTACCTTCATGATATTTTTTAGCTAAATTAATCGCTAAAGGCCCTGCCCCTGTTCCAATATCTAAAATTTTACCTTTCCCTTTAAAACTCAATTTTTCAATTACTATAATTCTTATTTTATTTTGTAATTCACCATTATTTTTAGAAAAATGATAATAAAGTCCAATAACATAAATAAGAGGAATAAGTAAAAGAACAGAAATGAATAAAAATATTATTTTTACTGTAAACCAAGGTAATAACAATGAAATAAAAAAAGGGACAATAAAAAAAAACATTCCTAAAAGGATATAGATAGTCGAAACCCAATTTCCATAATTTACATTCTCGTTCATTAGATAAAACACCATTTTTATATTAAAGAATCATATTTTTAAAATTATTTTTTTATTAATCTTTAATTTATGATATAAGGATTATTTATATAAAAACTCTATTAGTTCTGCCTAACAAAATATATTCAATCCAAAAAAAAAAGTAGAAAAAAAAATCTATGGATATTACTAAGCATAATCTAAGAAAAAGATTCAAATTACCTTAATATCCTGATTTATTAGGATTCAAATAGACATATATTGATATTTTATATATATCACAATTTTGTAATATTACAATCAAATATCATTAAGGAAGAAAGATAAAAATTCATAAGAAGTTATATAAATATATTTAACAAATATATATAAAGATAAAGGATTTGTTGGGCTCAAAATATCGAATTTTGATAAAAAAAAACCTAATTCTTTTTTATATTTTGCATAAATAAAAAAAAAGGGAGATTTAGAAAATCATAATCTCTATAATTGATTATAGATTTCTTAGTTTTGCTTATATATCCCATATTCTTTAGTAGTATTTATCATCGTTTTAACATTTTCTGGTTTAGCTTCTTCAATAACAGTACCATTCATCATGATAAAACCCCCATTTTCACTTGCACTATCGATTAAAGCTTCAGTATAATATTTAACTTGTTCTGGCGCTCCAACATTTAAAAGTGTAATAGGTACATTTCCTGCAATACAAGCTGAATTACCAAGTATGGTTTTTGCTGCTGTCATATCTGTCAAATCAAGACCCCAAATTACTTTTCCTTTAGGTAAATCTTTAATTATTTCCAAACGAGTATTATAGCTCCCTTCTGCATATGGAAAGGGGATGCATCCTTCTTCAATTAGACCCATAAGTAACTTTCTAAACGAAGGCCAATAGAATTCTCTATATTGTTCATTAGAAAGAAAACTATCCGCACCTTTATGTAAAGGGATAAAAACAATAGGATTTCCACTCATTTGCACTCCCGCTACACCGAATTTAATCATTAAAGGTACTAATCTTTCACAAGCTTCTAAAAGTTTTTTAGGTTGTCTATGGATATCCATCATTATTCCTCTCGTTCCTCTAAGAGTATCGCCAAGTGTATCAAAAGGAGCCTTAGTTGCGCCACCGAAAAAGTTAGGATATCCTAATTCTGCCATTTCTTTATCAAATGCACCAAGAATTCCGCCCCATTTTAAAGCTTCAGAGCCTGCTTCTAGGAGTTTTTTATAAGCTTCTTGAACATCTGGTAATCCGTATGGAAGGATACTTCCACCAACAAATACAATCTCAAGAATATTGGTTAGTGGAGATAAATTTTTTAGGGGTTCTAATGCACCAAAAACACGAGGTAGATAAATACTTCTGAAAAATCCGGATGGGTCTTCAATTAAAGCATCATATTCATCCCTCTTCATATATTCTTTTTCAAGACATTGATATGAGTGTTCAGGAGATGTACCATGACCTGGCCAAGCATATAATTTATAATCTAATATATCAAATATTTTTCCAGGTCCAGGTACAAAACATCCTATATGCGCATCAGGTTGAAAATCTAAAACATATCTTTTCCATGCACTATACAATTTATCATAATCATACATTACATCTCGGGGTGTTAAACCAGAATAATATGCGGGAAAAAATCCAATACTTAAGACAACAGGAACTCTATCTGGTACCTTTTTTAGTTGTATTGCATCTTTTATTCGTAATATTCTCTCTCTATATGACTTTTCAGCTTCGGGATTAACAAATTCTAAATTTTCTGCCGAAAGCCATCTTTCAAACATTTTTTCTTGTTTTTCATTTAATTCAGAGAGATCTATCATTAATTCTTTTTCAGTCAGTTCTTTCGTTCTAGATTTTTTTATCTCTATTTTTGGTTTAGTTTTTTCCTCTGATTTTATATATTTCTTCCAAAATTTTATTTTATTCAACATTTTCACCACTCACCCATTTCTTTGCTATTTTTACAGCCTCGATAGCATCTTTTCCAAAAGCATCTGCTCCCACATAATCTTGTATGCTTTCATCAATCTGTCCTCCCCCAATTATAATCTTTTTATTCTCTTTTAATCCCGATTTTTTAATTGCCTCTATTATCTCTTTCATAGATTCATAAGCAAGAGTTAGAAATCCACTTAGAGCAATAATATCAGGATTAGTTTCTTTAATCTTTTCAATAAATTTTTCCTTAGAAACATCAACCCCAAGATCAATTACTTCAAATCCGTTTGAATCAAGCAAAAATTTGACAATATCTTTTCCGATATCATGGATATCACCAAATACAGTTCCTATTATAACTTTTCCTATTTTTTTTTGTTGTTGTTGATGTGATTTAACTAATGGATGCAGAAAATCAGTTATTTGTTTTGTAATCTCACCAGTCATAATTAACTCTGATAGAAAATATTCATTATTTTGATATTTTTCACCTACAATACTCAATGCTTTTTGTACTTCATCTAATATTATTAGGGGATCCTCACCTTGTTCCACTCTTTTTTTAACTAATTCTATTGCTTCATCTTCATAAATTTCTATGATTAGATTAACAAGATCATCATTTGGCATGATAATTCCTCTA
>CAZBEU010000670.1:0-2560 GCA_964491005.1 uncultured archaeon
AGTTAAAGCAGAAAACCAACCAGCATTTATAGAATTATGGGAAGATAGATATTATTATTTTATTTTAAAATTTGAAAGAGCCGTATTATCTGCTCAAGATAAAAGTGCAACCTTGGCAACAATACAAATAGATGTCGAAAGTGCATTGGAATATATTGAACAAGAGGGTAAAAGGCGTGAAAAATACGATATATCTTTTACAGATACAAATGGGGATAAAAAACACCCAATAATTTTACATAATGCTCCTGCAGGAGGTTTAGAAAGGATTTTATGGGGATTAATTGAAACTGCAGAAAGAGAAAAAAATGAACAAGTCTCCGGTTTTAAACTATGGCTTTCACCAATACAAGTTCGTATCATACCAGTTGGAATGGATCAATACAAATATGCAGAAGAAATTTTAGAAATAATTAATAAAAAAGGATATCGTGCAGATTTTGATGATCGAGATGAAAAATTAGGAAAGAAAATTCGAAATTCAGAAATAGATTGGATCCCTTATACTATAATATTAGGAAATAATGAACAACAAAACCAAACAGTTTCAATAAGGAAACGACGTATTGGAGAAAAATTAGATGAGAAAAAAAATACCTCTGAACAAATTAACAATATAAAATTAGAACAATTTTTAACAATGTTAGAAAATGAAACGACAGGATATCCAATGTATAAACTTCCAATTCCTTTTAGAAAATTTTCTACAAAAATATCATTTAGAAAATAGTTTTTTTAAAGAAAATGGAAATTAAGGTAATATTATTTGATTTAGGCGGTGTTTTAATTAATATTAATTTTTTTAATTTTAAACAACTTTTATTAAAATTTAAAAATACAAATAAAAGAAAGGAAATTTTAGACCAAGAATATGAATTAATTTTTAAAAAATATCATCAAGGATTGATATCAGATACAATCTTTTATGAAGAAATTTGCGCTATTTTTAATATAAAAGAACAAGCTCTATCGAAATCTTTTTTTTTTAAAGAATTTAATAAAATTGTGCTTAATCTAAATGAAGAAGTATTTACTATCTTAAAAAAAATAAAAGAAAAGAAAAGGTATAATCTCATTTGTCTTTCTAACATTAATCCAAGTCATTTAAATATTTTAAAAAATAAATTTTGGGGAATAATGGAATATTTTAATGAATTAGTATTTTCCAATGAATATCATAGTGTAAAACCAGATCAAGAGATTTATAAAATAATTCTCCAAAAAACTCAATGTATGCCCGAAGAAATTTTATTAATTGATGATAGTATTGAAAATATAGAAGCAGCAAAAAAAATCGGATTTCAGGGTATCCTTTATAAAAATATAAATGATTTATCAGAAAAATTATACAATTTTGAAATAAATCTATAAAAAAAAACCTTAATAATATATAAAAATTTTAAAAATTTTTAATAATCTAAGATTGTTCAATACAAGCTTTTGCTATTTTCTTAAATGCTAAAATAACATTTTCACCTGTTTTTGCAGAGGTTTCCATATATTCACAATTTAATCTCTTAGCTAAATCTTTTGCTTCTTGTTCATCAACTTTCCGTTCTAAATCATTTTTATTCCCAATAAGAATTATAGGAATGTTCTTTTTAACAGATTTTTTAATAGATGAAATCCATCCAGGTATTTTCAATAATGATTGAGGATCAGTTATATCATAAATACCTAAGGCAGCATTACTTCCTTTAAAATATATTGTTCGAAGTTTTGCAAATGTATCTTGACCACCAATATCCCAAATTAATAATCTCACATCATTTTCATTTATTTTTAGATCTTTAATGAGAAAATTACTTCCTATTGTCTTTTTTAGGTCATGTGTAAAATGGTCTTTAATATATCTTAATAAAAGAGAAGTTTTTCCTACTCCTGCTGGACCAAATAATGTGATTTTTAGCTTATACATTTTGAGAATTCTCGTAAAGCATTTTTTTTTTATTATTTACTTAGGTTTTTTTAAAGTCTTGAATGTTAGATAATATTTAATATATATAACTAATCAATATATATATGCATTTATTTTATGATGTAACTTTCTTTAAACTTATTAAATCTTTATAAAAATTAATTTTTTATATAGTTTCGTTTGATTTTCTGATAATTAATATATAATTGATTATTAGAGATTAAAGAAGTAGAGCGAGTTAATTTTATATTTATATATAAAAAGTAATAAAGAATATTGTTAAAATTTCTATTTAAATTCCCCATACTAAAGGATGTAGGTTTTTGGTGGAAGACGGGTAAACATATCCACAGTATGATAATAAAATACGATTCAAAACATATTTCTTTAGTAATATTTAGACTTATAGTTAAGAATGTTTCCATATTTTGCAGTATTTATCCCTAATAATGATATTATTCACCATGTAATAGGAGATAAATATGGAATTTTTCATTAAATAACCGATATTAAGCTGTATCACAAATTTCAAAAAGAAAACCAACTGAAAATCAAGGTTGAAATTGAGAAATGAAGAGTAGGATTTGGTCTAACAATCCTAAGACTTTAAAATTTAAAAAAAATTTTAGATTCATTATATTT
>CAZBEU010000671.1:0-3180 GCA_964491005.1 uncultured archaeon
AAATTATAAATCCAATAAAAGGGAAAATAAGAGTAAAAAACTATTAATCATCTTCTCTTTCTTTTCTTTTGATAGTATAACGGCAAATATTTTGATTATTTTCTAATATACATTGTTTAACGCAACCGATATATTTATAATCAGCATCCAATTCAGCTAAAAATCCTATCATATAAGGTTCACAAATGCTATTTTGTATCATTTTTGCTTTATTAGGATTGCATTCCCCTCCAATAGGACAAAAATTTTCACTAAATTTTACTTCGACTTCAAACTTATCCCTATCAATATCATTAATTTGATAATGAATTCCTAATGTCTCATAGATCTGTTTTATTCCGTCTTTTATATCGTCAATATCCATATCTTTATAGATTTTAGCTAGTTTTTCACCTAAACCGGAAGCAATAGATTTCGGAAGATTTTCTCCTCCTATATTAATCATTTCTGATACATAAGCTTGAAAAAATTTTAAGATATCTTTGGTCAATTAGTATCCCCAATTATTAAAAATTCAAAATTTACATCATTAACTATAATATCTAAGATTGAATCTATTTAATATTTAATTTTTTTATATTAGTTCTATCTTATATTGCGAAAAAAAAAGGGTTTTTTTTATTTTTATAATTCTAATCTAAATCTTAGTAACTTGTCTTTATCTTCTTCTGCATAATCAATTCCTATTCTTTTATGCATAGATATCATTTTTTCTTCTGTTTTAACTCCTTCTGCAAAATATAATTTAGCATTAGGAGCACAAGCATCTTTTCCATTAAATTTTTGTTTCTCTATATTGAATCCTAAGCATAATTTTCCAGGACCATCTAATAAATTCTTATAATTTTTTCCAATTTTAACATTTCTATTTTTTTTTATCATTTCAATTCCATCAATAGGATATAATTCTCTGATAAGTACTGCACAAGGCATATCTTTGGGCTCAGTTATTACATTAAGACAATGGTACATCCCATATATTAAATATATATATATTGTACCAGGCTCTTGATACATAGTTTTAGTTCTTTCAGTTTTTTTAAAATTATAAGTATGACATGCTTTATCTTTTGGTCCCAAATAGGCTTCTACTTCAATAATTTCTCCTATTAATTTTTTATTTTCGGTTTCTCGAACTAAATATTTGCCTAAAAGTTCTTTAGCAACTAATATAGTTTTCCTATTAAAAAAATCTCTTTTTAATTTAACCAAATTATCAACCATTATATAATTAAACCACTAGGTATTATTTTGGATATAGATTTTATTTCATCATTTTTAAAATAATTTTCATAAGTATAAAATTCAATTTTAATGAAATTTACCACCGTTGACTATCTTATTCTTTCTATTTTTTCTTTCAGTATCGCTTCAAGGTCTGGTCTGCATACAACCAAGGGTGGAATATAATTCATAGAAAGAGCAATATTCAGTGTTTCACCGTTTCTTGATAGAATCTTACCCCCAGATTCTTTAACAATTAAATATGCTGCGGCAATATCTACTACTCTCATTTTATTTTTAAGATTAATATAACCATCAATACTACCTCTTGAAAAAAGACAAAAACTGAGAGCGGTTGATCCCATTATCCTTATTCTATAAATCATCTCAAAAATTGAACTAAATTTTCTAAATTTCTCAGAAGCTTTTTGTAAATTTATATCAACTTCAAAGATGAGTTTATCTAAAGATGAATGTTCTAATTTTGGTATTTTTTTCTTATTAAAAAAAGCTCCTTTATCTTTCTCTGCCCAGAACATATCTTTATTAGTGAGGTTTAAAATTACTGCTTTTTCCACATTATCGATTGTAGATCCTTTAGCATATGCTATTGATACGCAAAAAAAAGGAATATCCCTAATAGAATTATTAGACCCATCGATTGGATCAATAATAAGTTTTTCTTCTGATTCTTTGACTATTCTCTCATCACCAATAATTATTTCTCCAATTTCCTCACTAATGAGCATTATATTAATTTTATTTTTCTTTAGTTCATTAATTATTATATTTTCTGATATAAGATCAATGTGCATCGAATTATCTCCACCAGCACCTTTTTTTATTATCTTTGCTGCTTCTTTAGTACCTATTATCGGAGAAATAGAATCATATACTAGTAATGATAATTTCTTAAGAAAGTCGATATCAATTTCTGGTAAATTCATTATTAATCTAAAGTATCTACAATTATATTTTTTTAGATAAAAGGTAATAATTGATACTTTCTAATTATTGATATCAGATCTAACCTTTTTGTTATATAAGTCTAAAAATCCAAAACTTTAGATCTTTTTAAAATTATAAAATAAATTTTAGTTATTTTATCATATTACTTTTTATTTCTTCTTCTAAGATCTTTATCATTATTTTATCATAACATAAAATTTCTTCATTAGAATTAATATGATTACAATCTGATAGACTCTTAAAAGAAAGAACTAAATTTGAAAAATCCAGTTTATCAGGATTTTTAGAACTACTTTTTTTTATTTCATTGAAGTTTGATTTTTCTATTAGTTTATAAGCCATAATAATCATTTCTTTTTAATTTTTTATTGGTTCTAAAATAAAACCATATGTATCTATAAATATTATTTTGTATGTGATATATAAAATAGTCTGGAGAAAATATGATGGATTTAAATTTGGAGAAGGTTATTTAAGAAAACCATTTTTTATTTTCAATATATACTTCTCTTTTTTAAGTCAAAGTATATTATTTGAATAATTTTATTAATATTAATAAAAGTCTCGTGAAAAATATTAATTTCTGAGATTATATCTCATAACTAAGACACTATTATTGATTAAAAATAATAATTTTCCAGAAAGTGTGGATTACTATTATAAAAACTCAACTAAAAAAGATTAAAAGATGCTTAACAATCTAATTCCGAAAAGAAAAAAAGAAATTCATTCTTCTATTGAAAGAAAGTTATCTCTAATTAATTTGCGTTTTAGAATTTTGATAAATTCTTTATCATCAGGAAATACATTTGCCATATCTTCTATTTCATGTTCTTTATTTAATTGACTAAAATCTTTCTTTCTCAATCTAATGTTTAAATTATTTATATTCATAGTAATCAAATAATAAAATTTAATTCAAAAAAGAAAATATTATCAAAATATCCATATAGATATCACTTCCTATTTAAAAACGATAACCTTCAA
>CAZBEU010000672.1:0-3053 GCA_964491005.1 uncultured archaeon
AAATATAAAAAAAAAAAAATGAATTTGTTAGATTCAAAAGATAGAATAAAAATAGAAAAAATTAGTACATATTTACTTAATTCTTCTAATGCTATCGCTTTAACAGGAGCAGGAATATCAACAAATTCTGGTATCCCACATTTTAGAGGAAAGGGAGGAATATGGGATATATATAAACCAGAAATTTATGGTAATATTGAAGCATATCAAAAAAATCCAATGAAATTTTGGAAAATGGCAGAAAAAATAGCTCCTAAATTATTTTCAGCGAAACCTAATCCGGGACATTACGCGTTAGCAGAATTAGAGAAGATGAATATTATCAAAGGTATTATAACTCAAAATATAGATCAATTGCATCAAAAAGCAGGATCTATAATAGTATATGAGGTACATGGTAATATTAATTATTTTATTTGTCTTAATTGTAAAAAAACCTACTCTAAAAAAGATATTTCAAAGATACAAAAGAATAATCATTTAATACCACCAAGATGCAAAATATGCCAATCACCATTAAAACCTTCTGTAATATTATTTGGAGAAACATTACCTTCATTCGAATATTTTAAGTCTAAAGAGCTTGTAGGAAAAGCAGATATTTTACTAGTTGCAGGTTCATCTCTTTCAGTAAATCCTATAGCAAGCTTTCCATTACATACAATAAAAAATGGAGGAAAATTAATCATTATAAATGATGAACCAACCTATTTGGATAATAAAGCAGATATAGTGATTATTAATAAAACTGAAATTATATTACCATTAATTTTGGAACAAATTAAAAAAGAGAGATTTAAATAAATTATAATTTAATCCTGAATTATTTCATTAAATACAAAATCTTTTATTATTTCAACTCTATGTCGAATCTGTTTAAAAATGAGATATGAATATAATGCAATAATAAAACCTTGGGATACTATTGATTTAACATTTGGATTAGTATATCCTAATATTTATGAAATTGGATTATCATCTTATGCAATTCGTTTCCTATATTCATATATCAATTCATTCGATAATATTTTATGTGAACGAATCTTTCTTCCAAAACATATCAAATTTCCTGCGTCTAAAGATCTTCAAACAGAAGAAATATTAAACAGCATAGAAAATAAAATCCATCCAAAATTATTTGATATTTTAGGTTTTTCTGTCCAATTTGAAAATGATATTAGAAATATATTTTGGATTTTAGAAAAATCAGGAATACCAATTTTAAATAAAATAAGAATGAAAGAAATAATTGAAAATAATAAATCTTATCCATTAATTATTGGAGGTGGTCCAGTAATTACTTCTAATCCCATATCATTAAGTAAGGTTTTTGATCTTACTTTTATAGGTGATGCTGAGCCAAATTTGGAAATCTTTCTTAAATCTTATATTGATTATAAAACTATGAAGACTGATCTTAGTAATTATTTACAGAATTTATCTAAAATAAAGGGTATATACATTCCTTCGGTTAAAAATAGTGTTCAAAGAGCAGTGATAAAAAATCTAGATCATTCAGAAATACCAAATTATCAAATAAGAGCAGATTCAAAAATAGAGAAAAAAGTATTTGAAGATAGCTTCTTCCTTGAAATCAATAGAGGATGCCCATATCAATGTAAATTTTGCATTTCTTCGTATCATAATTCACCTTTTAGAAATAGGAGTGTTGAAAACATAAAAAAAGTTATTAATAATGCAGTAAATTCTCAAAAAATAGACACTATCAGCCTAATAGGATCTTGTGTTTCTATACATCCTAAATTTTATGAAATTTGTGAATTAGTTATTAAAAATAACATAAGAATAACAATTCCATCTTTAAGAATTGACCATCTTACAGACAAAATCATCGAAATACTTGAAAAAGCTAATGTAAAAACAATAACAGTCGCTCCGGAAACAGGCTCAGATGAATTAAGATATAATTTAGGTAAAAAATTCCCAAATTCTCAAATTTTGAATACAATACTTAAAATTAAACAATCAAAAATTTCAAATATTAAATTATATTTTTTAATTGGTTTACCTAATGAAAGTGAAGATGATATTGATGCAATGATTAAATTAATTAAAGATATTGAGAATATAGGTTTTAATAAGAAATCTATTAAAGTAAATATAAACCCTCTTATTCCAAAATTAAATACACCCTATGAAAAACAAATAGATTGGTATATTGAAGATCAATTATTAATATTAAAAAAGAGAATTAAAAAAATTGAAAGGGAACTTAAAAATATAGCTTCAATCGATTTAAAAATAAAAAAAATAAATGATCTTATAAAAAATGCAAAATTACAGACTTTAATTTCGTTAGGAAATGAAGATGTATGCTCACTCTTAATAAATTATTATCATAATGGAGCGAGTTTTGGGGCTTTAAGAAGAGCAGAAAAAGAACTTGAATTTTCTATTGATAATTATTTTAAAAAAATTAAAGAATGCTATAATCCTTGGACATTAATATAAAAGAAAAATATTATTCAATCTTATTGAATACTTTTTTTACAGCGCCGCATACGGGGCATTTATCTGGAGCTTCACCCTCGATTGTATATCCACAAATAGGACATACATAAATATCTTGATCTTCTAATTTTTCTCCACTTTCAGCAGCTTTCAAAGCTTTAGAATATAATTCATGATGAACCTTTTCTACTTGATTTGCATAATTAAACGTTCTTAAAGCTTTTTCATCTTTTTCTTCCTTGGCTTCCTCTATGAATTGAGGATACATTTCTGTAAATTCGTAATGCTCTCCATTAATAGCTTCTTTTATGTTTTTTATGGTGGATTTGATACCGTCTAATGCTTTTAAGTGATTATGAGCATGCACAGTTTCTGCTGCTGCTGCGGCTTTAAATATTTTTGCTATTTGAGGAAATCCATCTTGTTCTGCTTTTTTAGCAAAAGCTAAATATTTTCGATTTGCTTGACTTTCTCCAGCAAAAGCTGTTTTTAAATTATTTTCTGTCTTTGTCATTATAAATCCTTTATTTTGAATTTAGTTATGGCGGATTATTCTCTATTTCAACAAAATAAGCTTCTTC
>CAZBEU010000673.1:0-2235 GCA_964491005.1 uncultured archaeon
TATTAACAATTGTAGGTACCTTTCTAATAGCTTATCTTGCATTTCCTCCAACTAATATTGTTGGATCTGGTATAGGTGTCTTTCAAAATTTGGGAGATATTTTTGATAGTGTTGATATATTTGGTCCTGCTTTAGGTGGAACATGGGTTGCATATATCCTTATTATTGTGATGATTATCTTTTGTATATCCGGGATAATGCAACTCGCAGGAGTAAAATCCAGAGCTATTATTGGAATCTTTTCTCTTTTTCCTTTAGCAATTGGAATATTATTCATTTTAGAGGGAACAGATGTTATTAATACAGCACAAGTTGAATATCTCTACTTAATGTCCTTAAACACTCAAGTTGTTGAGGGAGCAATTCCCCTAAGTGTAGAGGTAATGGATAATATGGGTGTAGGTACTATTCTCATAATTTGTGGTGGAGTAGTTGGAATAATAAGTGCTATCCTTCCAAGGGAAGATTCATACTAAAATTCCAAAATTTTTTTTTTTTTTTTTCATGTTAACAAATAATATTCTATATTCAATAATGTAGATGTTAGCAACTATTAAAATAATAAATAATAATTTAATTACTCAATTTTATAGCAAACTTTATAATTAAGAATATTTGATATAAATTAATTATTATATCATTTTAAAAAGGTAAAAAATTTTGGGCGCGGGTAAATATTTAGCAATAATTGCTGCATTATCAACTATTCTTGGGTCATATGTATTTGCAATGTTTTCTGGAACAGCACCTGGCTCCGTTGCTTCTTCAATAGCTATTTTTCAAGGGCTAGAACAAACTTTTAATAGTGCTGATATATATGGTTCTGCCTTAGGTGGAACATGGGTTGTATATATCCTAATTATTCTTTTAATATTATTTGCATTATCTGGTTTTGTTCAAATAATAGGAATAAAAAGTAGAGCAGGAATCTTTATATTTTCTTTATTTCCATTAATAATTGGTATTGTTATGTTTCTAGCATTAAATAATTCCATTGATAATTCACATGTCAATTATATGATGACAGTAGTGTCAGATCCACCGATAATAGAAGATGTTTTTCCATATCTAGTTAATATCGGAGATGCTGGATTGGGATTATATTTTGTAATTGCTGGTGGAGTAATTGGAATAATTAGTGGATTGCTTCCTCGAGAAGAATCATATTAAAATTTCAATCTTTTTTTTTTATTTTCTGGAATATCATTTTTATTATTGATATTAATGAATGTCTCCAAAAAAGAGTCATATTTTTTAAGTTCATTCTCTATCGAGATATATCGAACTTTAGAATTTATATCTATTATATTAGTTAATTTCAATTGGTTTGTTTTCAAACATTTTTTAACCAAATTTAATGTAATCTTAATAGGATAAATAGCAAATAAAGGTTCTATATAACCATTATTCCATTGTGGTATAATATAGTCATAATTACTATAAAATTGATTCATATATTGAATTACTTCAGGTTTTATAAAAGGCATATCACAGGAAATAGTAAATTGAAATCTATATCTTAAATGATTTAGATCATTTAATGTGGAATATAATCCAATCATAGGTGATTTTAGTTCTTTATTTGGAGATATTTCATAATTATCTATAATAAATCCAGTTATTTTATCATAATCTATCTTATCGATATAATTTTGAACCTGTTTAGTTGAATAAGCTCCTATAAAGATATCACAGTTAAATCTTTTTAATATTTCAATTTGATGGGAAATTATAGGTTTTTTTTCTATCTTATATAATCCTTTATCACTTCCAAATCTTTTACTATTTCCTCCTATAAGGATTACAAATGCAAGTGTTTTATCTATATTATTTATAATTAATCACTATAAAATGACATGTTATTAATTTAATATTAAGCTAATTTTTAAAATTATAAATTACTTTAATCAATTGAAATTAAAGTAAATTTTCTAATTTTTGGAAAACTAAAATGGTCCAAATTATAGATAGGAACATCAAGAATGATAAGCCAAAAGAGCATTGTGCTGTATTTGGCGTAACATGTGATGATATTGGGTTCTCCGTCTCTCAGATCCTCTATACAGGATTGATAGCATTGCAGCATAGAGGACAAGAATCAACAGGTATCTCTATTCTTAAAACGGGTGGGAAAATTAATACATTTAAAAGAAAGGGTTTAGTTTCTAAAGTATTGCATGATAGAATTTTATCCCAATATTGGGGAAATATAGGAATAGGACACAATAGATATGC
>CAZBEU010000674.1:0-5616 GCA_964491005.1 uncultured archaeon
CTTAGTGAATATACTCCAATTGAAAGTCTTGATAAAATTATGTTAGAAATATTGAAAGATAATGATGCAGATGTTAGACAATTAGCTAAAAATTATTTTATTAAAAATAATTCTTGATTCCTTTTTTAAAAATTAGATAATTGTCTAATCTCCTAAAACATATCAAAAATTATTAAAATTATATTTTATTCAAGTTATTTATTAGATTTAGATTAATTCTAATTATAAATTCATTATGAAAATAGCTGTATCTGGTAAAGGTGGAGTTGGAAAAACTTTAATTGCCGGAACCTTAGCTCGATTATTTGCACAAAATGATTATAAGGTATTAGCAATTGATAATGATTCAGCTATGAATCTTAGTTATACTTTAGGTATTGATAAGGAAATAAGAGATACTATAACACCAATTTCTAAAATGAAAGAATTGATAAAAGAGAGAGTTACAATGGAAGGAGGAGGATCAGGAGTTTATAATATTAATCCTCAAGTTGCAGATATCCCAGATCGGTTTAAAATAAAAGTATCTGATAATTTAGAATTACTTGTATTAGGGTCTATCGAGGAGCCTCAATCTGGTTGTTTATGTCCTGAAAATGCATTAATAAGAACATTATTACATAATCTAATTACTAAAAGAGATGAAATAGTTATTGTAGATTTTGAAGCTGGTTTAGAACATTTAGGTCGAGGTACAGCTAAAGGAATAGATTTGATGTTAATTGTTACTGAGCCCAGCCAAAAATCTTTAGAATTATCTTTGAAAATAGCTAAATTATCAAAAAAAATGGGAATAATTAACATTTATTTGATTGCTAATAAAATAATAAATGATAACCAAATATCTATAATAAACCAGAGAATATCTGATTGGAAAATACCATTATATCACATTATTCCTTATGATGAGGAAATTGGAAATGCAGATTTACAAGGAATTGCACCTATAGATTATAACCCTAATTCTAAATCTCTAAATGCCCTTAAAACATTATTTTATAATCTTTTAGAGTTAAAAAAAGAGATCTTTGATTTATAAAACATCAGAAATATCAAGATTTTGCTCTTTAGCAATTTCTTTCCATTGATTGATTGCATCTTGTGCCTCGAATTCATCCATAATCTCTATTGCATATCCAGCATGAACAACAACATATTTACCGATTTCTGGATCTTTTACTAATGCAATAACAATTTTTTGATAAATACCATTAAAATCTACTAGTGCAGTATTTCCATCAATATTTATAATTTTACCTGGGATAGCTAAACACATTTTTTATTAATTTCTTTAATGTTATTCTAGTTAGAATAATACTCTTTTTTAATTAAAATTATTTTTTATCAATTACAGCAAAAAAAAATACCCTCCTTTAGGGGTGAATAGTTCAAATTCTATTCATACAAAAAACCAAAATTATTAATTTTTTTTTTTTGAGAATTTAAACCTCTATCTTTTTTTATATTTCCAATTTAATTAGTAGAACTATCATTCAAATAAATAATATTTAAAACATAATTCTATTATATTTTTACTAAGATAGATATCAAAAAGAATATGTTAGTAGAAGAAGTAGGAATTTTAATAGAGAGTATACCGATTATATGTAGAAAATATAATCAAACAGAAAATAATGTGGGAATAACAAATAAAAGTGCATTAATATCAAGTTTGATTAATTTTGCTGAAAATTTAATCTCTCCATTAGAATACTTTGAAGGTAACAATTACAATATTATTTTTAAAAAGAAAAAAGGTGCTACAGAAATGGATGCTAACCTTTTTATTTATATTTTTATAAATAAATTAAAAAATTTTGAAAGAAAGTGGAAGAAAAAAGTTATGACTTTACTTGAAAATATAACTGATAAATTTTACTCAGAATATTCTGTTAATGATTATTCAGAAATTTCTATTTTTTCAGATTTTAACAATGTTATTGACAATATGATCAATAAGCTAAAATAATCGAGAATAATATGTTAATTTTCTTAATTTATTATTTTGTTAGGTTATTAATTTGATAAATATCCTTATATTGATTATTTAAATCTTTTTATCTATTTATTCGATATATTATATTGTTCAATTAAAATTTAATTTCTATGTCAGTAATTTTTATTAAAAGTAAAAGATACAATCTATTCAACTTAAATTTTTTAAAAATATTTTTGAAAAAGAAAAAAAAGATGGAAAATGATAAAAAATAAAGAGGATAATAATAATATCGGGGATTCTCGTGTTAAAGTTGCATTTAATCAATGCTCTGATTGTTGGGGGTGTCATCAAAGTCTTTTAAATGCACATCTAGGATTGTTACCTCTCCTTCCGGCTTTGGAAATAGTCTATTGGCCGTGTGTTGTCGATTTCAAATATAATTCCCTCGAAAATAGAGAAGATGGTGAAATACTTGTAGGTTTTATTGAAGGAAGTCTTCGAACTAAACAAGATGTAGATGCTGCTAAATTAATGAGAAGAAAATGCCAACTTATTATAGCTTTTGGTAGTTGCTCATGTTATGGAAATGTTCATGGGCTAGCAAATGAATCAAATTTAGAACAACTTACAAGAAGGAAATTTTTAGAAGTAGAAAGTATAGCAGATAATAGTAATAGAGTTCCAGATAAGCATGTTCCTAAATTTGAAAAAAAAATTGTTCCATTAGATAATATAATAAAAGTAGATGCTTATATGTCTGGATGTCCGCCTAAACCAGAACATATTATTAGTTCTATATTATTTTTATTAGGACAAAAACCATTTCCTGTAAATGAATCCGCTTTTTGTAATGAATGTCCATTAAATCAAGAAGGATGTTTATTAGATAAAGGCCAATTATGTTTTGGATCTATTACTAGCAGTGGGTGCTCAATAAAATGTCCTACAAACGGCAATGCGTGTGTAGGATGTATGGGTCCTGCTAAAATAGTAGCTTCAAAAATCGATAAATTAAACTCAATGACAGATGATTTAAGTTCAATGACCTCTGGGGATAAAAAAAATTTATATGAATTTTTGACATTGTATTTAAATGTTCCACTTATGGCAGGGTTTGATTTATCAGGAGATATTTTAAAACAGATTAAAAAAAAAGGAACTGTTTCTACATCATTAACTAATTTGACATCTCAAGCTGAAAGTATTACTACAAAATTACTATCTTATCTTAGAGATAATAGAGATTTTCATAAAATATCTAATGTATGTGATACATGTTCCAGGATAACTCATAGCAAATCCACAATGTCTAGAGTAAAGAGAGATTATGAAGGATTACCTAATTTAGAAGATTGTTTTATTGAGCAAGGATACATTTGTATGGGACCTGTAACAAATGCAGGTTGTGGTGGGATGTGTATAAATGTTAATGCTCCATGTACAGGATGTTATGGACAAACAAAATGGGGGGTAAATCAAGCAGAAAGATTTGCTGATACAATACTTAAACAATTCAATGTAAGTATTTCAAAAGAAGAGTTACTTTCTCAAGTAAAAGATCATATTGGCACTTTTGAAAAATTTACATTAGCTTCAAATAAAGAATATAGAGGAGGAAATTAAAAATGGTAAAAGAAATAGAAGTCGAACCAATTACTCGATTAGAGGGTCATGGTGGATTAAGATTAACTCTGGGTGATGATGGAAAAGTACAAAATGTTCAATTTAATGTGACTTCTACAAGATTTTTTGAGAAATTTTGTGAAGGTCGATATTGTGAACATGTACCAAGAATTACACCAAGAATATGTGGTATTTGTCCGATTCCTCATCATTTAACACCAACTAAAGCTGTTGAAGATGCATGGAATGTAAAAATACCAACACCCGCTTTAAAATTAAGACAACTTTTAATGAATGCCAAACAATATAGTTCTCATGTTCTACATTTTTATGCTTTAGCCGCACCTGATTTTCTATTAGGACCTATGGCAGATCCTGCATTGAGAAATGTAGTTCATGTTATAAATAAAATGCCAGAAGTAGGAGCTATGGCCATGAAAATGATGGATTTTGGTCAGAAATTATGTGCTGCCATAGGTGGAAAATCAGTTCATCCAATCTCTGCTATTGTTGGTGGTATGAAAAAATCGTTGGATGAAGATATCCGTGATAAATTTCTAAAAGAAATTGATGACCAGATAGAATTTACTAAAAAAACTGTAGAGATTGGATTAAAAGTTGTAGAGGACTATTGGGATGTTGTTGCTAATGTCGGGGTAGTTCCTACATATTATTTAGGAATGACAAAAAATGGAGTACATGATATTTATGATGGAGATATTCGCATTGTAACTCCAGAAGGTAAAAAGATAGATTATAATATTCATAATTATCTTGATGCATTAGGAGAACATATTCCAGAGCATTCTTATGCGACTCATATGTATTATAAACCTGCAGGATACCCTGAAGGGATTTATAGAGCTAATTGCTTAGCCATGATAAATGCTGCTGATAAAATGGCAACTCCTCTAGCTGATGATGCGTTAAAAGCCTTTAGAGATAAAGTTGGTCAAATTTCTCATCATACTTTCGCCTATCATTGGGCAAGATTAATTGAAACCGTTGAGGCAATTGAATTAATCAAAAAATATCTTGAAGATCCAGATATATGTAATCCAGATTGTAAAACTCTTGATATTGAACCTAGAGAAGGGCAAGGTATGGGTGTAACAGAGGCCCCTCGTGGATTATTGCTATATCATATATGGTCTGATGCTCAAGGAATTTGTAAAAAATTGAATCTACTTGTTGCAACAAATCACAATATAGCGGGTATAGAAAAATCTTTAATGCATGTAGCAAAACAAATATTTGAAGATAAAGCTTTAGACGGATTAAAATTACCAGACCCTTGGATAAAATAACTTAAATAATATATAATTAAAATTAAAAAGTGAAAATAATAAATGAGTGATATACCAGAAGGAGTAATAAATCTCTTAGAAATGGTAGTTCGCTGTTATGATTGCTGACTATCATGTGCCGCCCACATTACAGTTGTAAATGAGGATGGTAAAGAAATTTATACACGTAGGTTAAATGTTGGCTTAGGATGATTGTTCAATAAAAAAAATAGATTGAACATAACTAACCTCGCATGGGTTATAGCCAATAAAAAAAGATGAAATAATAAAAAAAAAGAAAATATCAATCAAATAAGTGAAAAAAATATGATAGATTTTGAGTTTAGAAAACAAGTTATGGATTATCATATGGGTTCTGATATAATTAAATATTGTTATCAATGTAGTCGATGTACAGATAATTGTCCTGTATCAAAGGTAACAAATGATTTTTATGGTACTACTGGATATGATCCAAGAAAAAATATCTTAAATGCTCTTTTAGGATATAAGGAAGCAATTTTCAATTCTGATCCACTGACAATATGGGGATGTACTGTTTGTGACACGTGTGATGAGCTTTGTCCCCAAAATATTGAGTTAACAGAAATATTTACTTTCTTAAAAAATGAAAGTATTATTAAAGGAGAAGGACCTGATTTTCTTTATAGCCAAGCTAAAGCTATTTTTGACACTGCTAAAGCAATTCCTTCCCAATCTGCTATTGAGAGACGAAGGAAACAATTAGATTTGCCCGCAGTTTTATCT
>CAZBEU010000675.1:0-3237 GCA_964491005.1 uncultured archaeon
AGTTGAGAATTATTGAATTCTTCTTGAAATTATCTGATAAAGATAAACTTTATACTAAAATATATCGTTAATTTACCTTTAAAGAATCAATTAGATTCTATTTTAAGTTTTATCTTATTTTTTTTTTCATTTCGAGGTAAAATATAATAGAACATTTTTATATTATTTTAACAGATATTTTCATTAAATATATCTTAGAACATAATGGATTATAACTTTGGACATAAAAGAAATTGAGCTTTTAATCTTAAAAGGCAAATACGAAAAAGCTACTTATCAATTATTTGAGCTAATAGATTTATATAAATCGGAAATAGATAAAGAAGATCTTTACAATTGTCTTAATCTACTTAATTTAATTTGTGATAAATCTCCAAAAATTTCTTTAGAAATAATTAAAGATTTATCTCCCTTTATTAATGACCATAATTCATGGATTAGATTAGTTACTTTAGAGATTTATTATCAAATTTCGAATTATAGACCTAATTTATTAATAGAATTAATTGATAGAATAAATTCTCGATTATATGATAATGATCCCTCTGTTAGAAGAATAGCTGTAATGATTATTGGAAATTTAATATCTACATTGTATTTTGAATCTAATGAATTAGATGAGATTGTAAAAGAATTTAATGAAAAATTAATGGATAACGATTGGAAAGTAAAATTACAGGTAATAAAAACAATACATAAAATAATTATTAAAGACTATACTAAAATAAGAAATTTAGAACCTCTTTTATCAATGGTAATAATCACTCTAAGAGATGAAGATGAGGATGTAGCTCGAGCTTCAGCAATTCTATTAAAAAATATCGGTAATTTCTATATTTCTAAAGAAAAAATGTTTTATATTCTTCTCTATCTTTGGCATAATGAGAATAATCGAGTTAAAGAGCTAATTGTTTGGTTATTTGGTGAGATTGGAAAAGAATCATCTTCAGAAATAATTCCTTTTATTCCAAAAATAATCAAATTTTTAAAAATAGACGATTTTAACATTCAATTAAAAGTAGTTGAAGCATTGAACTCTATAGCGCTAAATAATTTTGACCAGATATGGGCAAATATAATCCATACAATTTCCATTATTAGCGAAAAATCTTATAGAAATTCTCTAGGAAATGTTATATATCAATTATCTCAACAACACATTGAACAAATATTTCCTTTTTTGATAGAAGAGTTAGAAAATCCTTCCGAAAATGTAAGAAATACGATTATGATCGTTTTTAAACGCTTATACGATGAATATAAAATTGAAATTGAAAATGAAATTACTCGAATTCTTTACAAGCTTGAATCAAAATATTGGAGAGAAAGAAAAAAAATAATTCAATTATTAAAAAATATCATTCTTATTCTAAGAAAAAAGAAAATTGCTGTATGGATAACTATTGAACTCAACAAACTATTAAGAGAAGAGAAAGATTTAGAAGTCTATGATGAGATTAAATATACATTAAAAGTAATAAAGAATCAGTTTTCAGATATTGATGATTATATTGAAAAGATAAATGAGGATTTATTGTTTTTAAAAAACAAGATCAAAGATTTTCAAAAACTTCCAGCACAATTCAGGAAAAAACTAAATTCATACATTAAAAACTTTCAATTTAATACGACACAAATTCAATTAAACCAAATGTATAATGATATTTTAGCTAAAATTCAAGATTTTCATAAAAAAATTAATCAATTCGAATTTAAAAGATTGTCTTTCAATTTAATAGAAGAATGGGAAGAAACTAAAATACAAATTATTGAAGAATTAGATATCATTAAAAATTTTATCATTAAAATCTGTGAAGAAAAAAAGGAAGAATTCAAATTAAATTTAGAAGTACAAATTAATTTACTTATAGATAGAATTGATATTTTAAAAGCTCAATTCGATTTTATTAAAGAAAAAGATATTAATGATGAGATTTTAGAAAATATTGATTTAAATTGGTATCATGAGCCAAATATGCAGGATAAGTTTGATTATTTCTCATTATTGAGAAAGAACCTATTTATCCTTGATGTTGAAATAAGAGAAATTTTGATTAACAACATCGAATTTGATGAAATTTTTAAAAATCTATTAAGTACTTGGGTAGATGTAAAAGTAGAGATACAAATGTATTTAAATAATTTGGATAGAAAAATTAAAAACATAAAACAAATGATTGTAAAGGATTTAACCCTTGTTGAGGCTCATGGAGAAAGTTCGAAATCTAAAAATTTTTCAGGTTTAAATGATGAATTATCGTTTCAAATAGTTCAAGGTCATATTCAATCGATAATCTCGTTTGGAATAGAAGGTATCAAAAAATTAGATCAGAATTTTGAAAATCTTTATTCTAAACTTGATATATTAGTTAAAACTGGAAGATTTGATGAGTCTAAAAAATTGGTTGAATTAAATTCTTCTCAAATTAAATCATTTATTAATGAAACAGAAAAACAAATTGATGGTATAATTGAAAAAAAAGATGGATTTAAAAAAAATCAAGATGGATTCGATCTATATGTTCGTCCTTTTATTGATAAATGGAATAATTCTAAAAATTTAATAATTCAAAAACTTAAGAAATTTATTTCAAATAGTAAAGAAACAATCTATTTGCACGAAATCAAAAATTATTTGAAAATTATAAACCCTGTTGATTTTGAACTAATCTCAATGTATATTGGATTAGATGAAAATAAAATTAAGGAATTAGCTTTAAAATATATACAAGAAGGTAAATTAGATGCTAAAATAATTGATAATTCTTTATATTCATCCACATTTGATTCAGAAATACCTATATTTAAAGAATTGAATCTATTTAAGAAAGTTAAATCTGTAGGTAATCAAATGGAAATAGATATGAAAATAAGCAATCCTTCACACTATGATTTTACAGATCTTCAAATTATCCTTAAAATCCCCCCATATTTAAAATTTTCAAAGGAAGAAAGTTTTCCGAAATTTTCTCATGTTGAGAAATTAAAGGCAAATAGCAATTTTAAATTCAAATACTTACTAAAAATAGATAAGCAAAACCAAGAAAATCTAATGGATCATTATCAAAATGAGATCAATTTTATAATATACTATAAGGGACCTTATGAGATTTCAAAAAAATTATCAAAAAAGATAAATCTTCTTTTATCATAGGTATTTGTTGTTGAGATATTAGGTCTATTATTCCTAATTTAAAAAAAAGCTCTTTTAGATTTATTATTATTTAAGGAAGAATT
>CAZBEU010000676.1:0-7807 GCA_964491005.1 uncultured archaeon
AAAATATAAAAAAAAAAAATTATTCTGGTTTTAACTTTGAAAAATTAGGTAATAGTTGGATAGTGTGGAAAACTAGAGATAAGATTATCGCAAAACTTAATAATACTTGTGGTAAATTAATTAAAGACTAATTAATATTTAAAATAAGAAAAATGAAATCTAAAATATTTTATATATTTTAGTGCTATTTATGTAAAATTTTTGAAAATTGTTTTAAAAAAATTTTATAAATTTTTACTTATATCTTTGACTCTACTCCTTAAAGTCACTTCTGTTATACCAGCGATTTCTGAAATTTCTGCTTGTGTCTTTCTACAATTTGAATTCTTTGCTGCCATATATAATACTGAAGCAGCGAACCCTTTTGGATCTTTCCCAATTCTATTAAGTCCTCCTTTACTGGAGTTATTTAATAGATTTAAAGCATCTTTCTGGGTTTCTAAAGGTAATTCTAAATCATTTCCAAATCTAAACACTAATTGTTCTGCTGTAATTGGACGATATTTCAAATTTAAATCTGGCAAAATCTCCTTTACAATCATTCCAAGAGAACGGATAATTGTATGTCTTGATGTCATTGAACTATCACTTACTTCCTCAAGCAATCTTGGAAATTCATGTACTCTGATTGCAGCATATAAACAAGCTCCAATGAATCCATCAATGGATCTACCCATTGTTAATTTTCTTTTTGCTACCTCAGAATATACTCTCCAAGCAGTTTCTTCGATATATTCTGGAATATTTAATTTTGAAACAAGCATTTTTAATTTTGGTTTTGCTTCCCAGAAATTTCTTTCAATACTGGATACTAAGGATTGCTGAATTTTAGATAATCTTGAGAATAATGTTTTTTCTTTAGCTCCCATTCTATTACCTTTTGAGTCAACTTTATCATTTGGTAAAATTGTTCTTGGGCCAAATCCTCTCCATCTTGGTTCAGTTCTTCTTCTCTTTTCAACTTCTTCTGCAGTGTAAGCTCTTCTTTCATTACCTACAATGTCTCTTCCTATTACCATACCACAATTTATACATACGGAATCTCCATTTCTATTTTCAATGTTTGGACTACCACAGCAATTGTCTTCTCTTTGTTCAGACAAATCCTTCTTTTTGACTCGGAGTCGATTCCTATATTCTATCGACATATTTTTTACTCCTTTATATATTTTTTTTCTCGAACTATATATTTTTTTGATTAAATTTTAATGATTTGAAAAATAAGAAATACTTACTTTTCTATTACAAGAGATTTCCTGAGAATATCCCTTTTTCTTTTTTCTATCAAACTCATAAGTTATTATAAACTTTAAGCTAGAACTACGGAGATTATGAAAATCTTCCTTTTTATTCTTTATCGTTATAAAATATACTACAATTAATCCAAAACCAAAAAAGCGGGGAAATTTTTCCCACAACTCTGATCCAATGATTTTGGGTGCAGTTTTTCAAACAATAATGATATTAAGATATATTTAAACTCATCTATATAAAAAAGTTACCTATATATTATATATATGTTATATATATTTTTGATAAAATTCAATATATACAGAATAGAGAAGCTCTAAATTAGTTTCATGTATGTAAACCAATTTATCTTAAAATGACTCTTTTTTAAATAATATTGATAATGTGTAATGAGATATATTCTAGACCTATAGAAAATAAAGATTTGAAATTTATTTCAGAAGTATATAATTTTTTTATTTTGGAATCAACTGCAACATATCACATAAGAGTGTTATCTGAAAAAGAGATCAGAGATTATTTCATGTTATTTGATCCTCGAATTAATGGATTTATTGTATCCTTAGGAAAAGAAGATGCTGGTTTTTGCTTAATTAAACCTTATAATAAAAAAAAAGGAGGATATTTCCGTACCAATGAAATAATTATATACATAAAAAATCAGTATCAAAAAAAAGGGATTGGTAAAAAGCCAATAGAATATTTAGAAAATATAGCAAAAATCAAAAATATACATGTTATTATTGCTGGAATTTGCACTGAAAATATATCAAGCATAAGACTTTTTGAAAAATCTAGATATGTAAAATGTGGATTCTTTAGAGAATTTGGTTATAAATTTGATAGGATACTCGATAATGTATATTATCAAAAAATATTTTAGTTAAAGGATTTAGATTTTTTTGATCAAATCATTTAAGAAAATAATTTAAATACATAGTGTGAAATCTCAAACTTAAATTAATAGAAATCATTTTACATTATGATATTACATAGGTATTTATAATATGAAAGTAGAAAAAAGTTCTCAAGATTTAGAATCTGAAGTTATCTATGCAGGATTATGTATTCATTGCGGAAGTTGTAATGCTTTTTGTCCTCATATGGATTTCAATAAAGAAACTGGGGAAGCATTTGTAGTTGATGAATGTGCTGAAACTGTTGGTTTATGTTACAATGCCTGTCCTCGTACCTTTTTACCAATTAATGAACTTGAAAAAAAAATTTTTGGCGAAAATCGTATTGATTTGGGAATTGGAGTATATAAAGATATTATACAAGTAAAATCAAATAATTCTGATGATGTACTTTATAATCTTGTTAAAATTGCTTTTGAGGAGAAAATTATAGAACATATTATTTTAGGAGATCAAAAAACTGAAAAACCTCCTGTAGCTTTCCCAGTTATTATCGATAATCCAAAAGATGCCAAAAAATATATACCAAAAAGTACAATAGCAAATGCAGGTCCATTAATCACGGGTATAGGACAAGCCTATTTAGAACAAAAAAAAAAAGTAGGGATCATAGCAAATCCTTGTCATTTACAAGGTCTTTCTAAGCTATTAACGTCAGATTTTAATACAGGTGCAAAAGAAACAGTATCATTAAGAATTGCTTATGCGTGTTCTTCAGGAGGGATGTCAGGATGTAAATTTTGCACAGATTTCTCTGGAGAATTCTCAGACATATCTTATTCTCCTTGGGGTGCTCCTAAAGGTGAAGTAATGCTTATTATTAGGACAGAATTAGGACAGAAAATTGTAGATAAAGCAATAAGTAAAAAATTGATTGAAATTACTGAGAAAAATCCTAATTTAAGCGAAATGAAAAAATTTATCAATAAAAAAAGAAAGAAAAATTTGAAAAATCTTATTGGAAAATCAATGATTTCTGTAAAATATTTAAAATTAAATATTGATCAATTAAAGGATTTTTTGGTTGATTAAATCCAATGCTTAATTATCCTTTTCTTTTAATTATCCTTAACGTTTTATCAATAGAAATTAAAATTTTAAAATAAAAAGAAAAACTATAAGATTTCTTTTAGAACCTTTTTGATTATTTTCTAAAGAAAAAAACATGTATTTTTCATCATATTGAGCTTATATGAGAAAATTAGTTTTATATAATAATTTATAAAGATATGCAAATTATAGATAACTAATTTTAAAATTAAAAAAAAAAAAAATGATTTCTAAAAAACAAAATATTTCAGATACATATGAGATTTGGACAAATAATTTAACAAAATATTATTCTGAGGGAGAAAATCAAGTTAAAGCTGTTGATGGTGTAAATATTTCAATGGAATCAGGGATTCATGGATTTTTAGGTCCAAATGGAGCAGGTAAAACATCAACAATTAATATGCTTATTGGAGCAATTTCAATTACAAAAGGGGAAGCTAAAATCAAAGGATTAAAAGCTGGAACTGTTGAATGTCGGAAAAAAATTGGATTTTTACCACAAGATCCTGGATTATATCAAGGAATGACAGGAAAAGAATATCTTATATTTATGGCACAAATGAATGGTATTAATAAATATGAAGCCCAAAAAAGAGCGGATGAAATGTTAAAAAAATTTGAATTATTGGAAGCAGGAAAAAGAAAGATTGAAACTTATTCAGGAGGAATGAAGCAAAAAATAGCTTATACATCTTCATTGATAGGAAATTCTGAAATTTTCATTTTAGATGAACCAACATCTGATATGGATCCAATCATGAGAAATCGAATTATAAAAGATATAAAAAATCTCTCTAAAGATAAAAGTGTCTTCATATCAAGCCATGTATTATCTGAAGTTGAGCAGATGTGTGATCGTGTTACTATTATTAACAAGGGTAAAGTAATAGTTACTGACACAATAAAAAATATTAAAGAAATGCATTCTGCTTTAAATACTGTATATTTATTGGAAACGGATTCAAATGATTTAATATTGCAAGAAATGAAGGATAAAGATTATATCGAGAAAATTTGGATTGATGAGGATGATAATATTATTAATATAGTTCCAAAGAATCCAGAGATCCTCCAAAGAAAAATTCCTGAAATTATTTTAAAAAATAATCTCCTATTACGTAAATTTTATCAAAAAGAATCAACTTTACAAGAAATATTTTTAGATATGATGAATAATGAAGGTGATAATAAAAATGAGGATTAAAAAAAATCGAAATCAAATAGAAATAGGCGTGAATAAAAAAGTATATCCCAGTATAATTCTCTTTAAAAAGACGCTATTTAAAGATATTGCAGTATTTCCAAAAGTTCTTGTCTCAATCTTCCTTATTATAAGTATTCCGTTATTACTCCTTGCATTTGTAAATAATGAATGGTTAGCACCAACCACTTCGATTTTTGAGACAGCAGGTTTAGGATATGTTATACTAATATTTTCGATTTCATTAATGTTTTCCCTTATAATGTCTATGCTAGCAGCTCCATTAATTTCAACAGAAAAATATACTGGAACAATGCTAATATTAATAAGTAAACCAATTAGTAGAACTAATATAGTTTTAACTAAGTTTCTTGCTGTTCTTTTATATGGCTGTCTTCTTAGTTTTTTATCTTTATCCCTTATATGTTTAATATACTATATAAAATATCCCTTCTATGATATTTTACCCTTTTTGTTATTGAATTTCTTATATTCATTGCAGATTCTGTTTTTTTTTCAATGTATAACAATAGGATTATCGTGTTTAATAAAAAGACCAAGAAACGTAATGATTATTCCTGTAGCGTTAATTACCTTTCTTTTTTTAATATTTTTAGTATTTAAACCATTTATAACTTTTAATTATGGTTCAATTGGTCCTGCAATATATGAATCTGCTCAATTATATCATTTTGATCTGAGTTACCATTTTATGAATATTTTTTACTATCTTTTTAATAACTTATTAGATATTCAAATAAGTGAGTCTTTTTTGGGAACTTATGGATTGATGAAACAACAATGGCTAAGTGAGGATCCTTGGGATTGGACTTTAGTTGATGCAAATTATTATCCGCCTTGGGCCTCCTTTATTGTTCTAATATCAATTGCGTGTATCGTATTATTTATTGGATACTATTTTTTCAAAAATAAAGATATACATTCATAACTTCTTTTTTTTTTAATTTGTTTGTTTAAAAAGATTTATTGCCAGTTCATTGAATAATTCTTTGACATTATGTCCCGTTTTCGATGATGTCTCAAGAGAAATTTGTATATTGTTTTTTTTTTTAAAATCTTCAATTTCATTTTTTGTGATTACCTTTTTTTCTTCATCTAAATCATCTTTACATCCAACAAGAATAAAAATTGGATTATTTTTTTTATCAATAATGTCATACCATCGACTTAAACGCTCAAAAGTTACACGTCTTCCAAAATCATAGCATAATAAACATCCTTTAACTCCCCTTGAATAATTTGGAAGAAAAAATTGAAATCTACGTTCACCCGCAAAATCCCAGAGTTGTAATGTGATTTCTTCATCTTCAAAAATAGTTTTGTATGTTGATAAATCTGCCCCAATAGTAATCTTTTGTTCTATATATTTCCCTGTGATTAGTCTTTTAACCATTGTGCTTTTTCCAACACCCCCATCTCCAACAATACATATTTTAAAAAGAAATTTTCGTCTCAACATGCTATTAATTCTATTTTTTAGTCATAAAAGGTAGTAATAACGCTATACAAATGATGTATTAAAATATTATTTTATATTCTTCTTTTTTTTAAATTTTATATTTAAAATTCGAAAATTTTCTAAAATTAAATTTTTTGTTTCTTCGGAACAATTATTTAAAATATCTTCAATTTGATTAGGATCTAATTCATTAATTTGTTTATATATTATAAAAAAGAGAATAATTGTAAGAATAGGGGAAATTAGAAGTGATAAAAATAGAAGATAATTTAGTAATAATCCTTGAGACAATTCAAGACTATTTCCGGGCAAATTTAATTTAATTCCAGAAATAATTGAATTTAAGGTAAGAAATGAAAATAAAATGTTTAATAAATTAAGAACTAAAAATACGGTTAAGCTGAGATAAGATATTAATTTTATAAATTTGATATCAATTATATGAGTAAATTGAGTAATGTTTTGTTTAATTTCATCTAAATTTTTATATTCTTTAAGGGGTGTTATTATTATATGAGAGTAATTCCATATATCTAAAAAAATCCAGAAAAATGTAAAAGAATAAGTAAAAATATATAAAATTTGAAAAAATAAGCTATAATTGTTAATTAATTGCGGATGATAATAAGATTCTGCCCCTATCCAAAATAAAAAGATTAAAAGGAGAAGGGATGAAAAGAAAAAACGATTAGAATGAATTTTTTCAGAACCCAAAGGATTATAGTTTAAGATATCACTTCTAATACTAATCCTCCATTTATTATCATTGATTATTTGGAAAATAATAGAGAATGAAAAAGTGATAAATGGAAATATAAAAAGGATAATATTGTCCCACTCTTGAGTAATTGTAAAGATAAATAACGTAAAAAATAAAATACAATTTCTTAAAATCTTTTCAGAGAATAAATCTCTTACAGATAAATATAATTCTTCACTCATTTTGATTATTAAACCAGCTTAATAAATAAACTTTTATGGAGTTTAATTATATAAACTATAAATTAGTAATTAATTTTATCAAGTTTTTTTGGTGGAACACTATCAACTACAATCAATTCTTTCCATATAATGAATTTAGAATTTCCCAAGAGAAAATAATTCAACAAATTGAAAATAATGCTAGAGATAGGAAAAATATATTATTATCTGCCCCTAATGGTACTGGAAAAACAGTAATTGCATTGAGCGCTTTACTCCCAATCGCTATTGAGCAGAACTTAAAAATAATATATCTTTGCCGTACACACTCACAAAATACAAGAGTAATAAGAGAAATGAAAAAGATATCTTCATTTATTTCTAAAAAAAAAGAAAAATATTTGCTAAATGGTATTTCTATTAGAGGAAGAAATGAAATGTGTCTCAATAAGACTTTAATTTCATTGAAACCGAATTCTAGTGAGTCAATGTCCATTTGTAAAGATTTAAGAAACAATCATAATTGTTCTCATTTTTTAAATTTGTTAAAAAAAAAAGATGGTATTGATAATCCTATCCTATTAGCTCCAGAATTATTTAATAAACCAATTGATGCTGATGATCTTATTAACCTATGTAAAGAAAAAAAATTATGTCCATATTTTCTAAGTAAATTTCTCTTACCTGAAATGAAAATCATTATATGTAATTATCAGTGGATTCTCAATCCATATATTAGACAGTCTTTTTTAAAATTTATAGGAAAAGAACTTCATGAATGTATAATCGTTGTAGATGAATGTCATAATATAATTGATTTGGCAACTGAGATAAATTCTCTTAAAATTTCACCTTATTCTCTTAGATTATGTCTAAGAGATTTAGAACTTTATAGAGCACCTTCCATTATGCATAACTTTACTAAGATTCTATTAAATCATCTTTTAAAAAAAAAAAAGAAACTTAATGATATTGAATTATACT
>CAZBEU010000677.1:0-2967 GCA_964491005.1 uncultured archaeon
TATTGATAAGATTAAAAAAAAAGTAAATAAAAATATTCTTTTTGCAAAGATTAGAATTGCATCCTTTGAAGATTTAAAAAGTGTATTAATGATTCATAATAGAGCATGGTTGACTTCTAATGAACCCTTTCGTCCAATTGATTTTGAATCATTAAAAAAGATATTTCAATATCCTAATACGATTATATTTATTGCTAATGTATATGGAACTGATGCTGGCTTTATACTTCTTGATTTTGAAGATAAAGAAAAAAAAATAGGAATTATCGCAGGACTTGGAGTTATACCAAGATTTCAACGAAAAGGTCTCGGAACAATTTTAAGTACTAGAGCATGGAATTATTTTAAAGAAAAAGAAGTAATCCAATTAAAATGTGAAGTTTTTGAGAATAATAAAATAAGCTTAGGTTTTATAAAATCATTAGGATTTAAAGAATTTGATATAAAAACATACACTAAAGATGATTTTATTATCAATTCATAATTTAATCAGAATAATTTCAATCTAATAATGATTTTATCTTTTCGTCAAGTATTTTAAAGTTATATTGATCATCTAATTCATCATAATAGTCTTTTGCTTTTTCAAAATTAGATATGGAAAGTTCTATTAATCCTTTATTGAGATAAATGTCTCCTAATTTATTATAAATTTCAGCTATTTCTTTGAAATAATCAAGTTTTTCAAAAATTTTTAAGGCAGATTCATAGAAATCTATAGATTTAATACTATTATCTAAATAATTTAAATATATAAATCCTATTTTAGACATGATTTCAGCACTTATAGAGTCTTCTCCAAATTTATAATATATATCACTTGATAATTGGTAATATTCAATTGATTTTTCATATTCTTTTTTTGATTCAAATAGTTCACCTAATACTTTTAAAATTATTCCTTCATTGATATTTTCATTTTCAACTTCAATTAATCTGACAGATTCTAAACTTTTTAGTAAAAAATTTTCTGCTTTGGTTATTTTTTTCCAAAATAAATTAATCTTTCCCATATAAAGGTATATCTCCCACTCCAATTTAGATTTCATAAAGATGGAGATTTGATCATCAATCTTTTTTATAAATTCTAATGAGCCACGTAATTTTTCATATGATTCTTCATAATGGATTTCACCTAAAAAGTAATACAATTTTCCATATTTTATCAGATTAATAATAAGACCATAAATATCTTCATTTTCATCAAAAAAAAGTTGTAATCTTTTTAGTATTTTTTTAATCCGTTCATAATCTTTCAAAATAAATAAAATTTCAACTAAATTACTCAGAGATTTTATTTCTTCATACATTAAATTTTCTTTCACTGATAATTCTATAGCATTTTGATAAAATTGATAAGAATTTTCAATATCCTTAATTTGTAAATATGCATTTCCAATATTATTATAAACTTGTACTAATTTTGTAAATTCATTTAATTCTTTTAATATTTGCATAGATTCATTAAAATGATAGATAGCATCTTCAAAAAATCCTAGCTCTTCTTTTATTAAACCCAATTCATTATTAGTAATAGCAATTTTCAATTTATCATTTTCAATTTTAAAAGTTTCTAAAGCTTTTTCTAATTCTTTTTGCGTTTTGGAATATTTTCTATTTTTATAATAAATACTAGCCTTTTTTAATAGGAGATCTCCAAAATTTTCTCCATATTTAGATAATTCACTTATTTTCTTGTCAATTGTAAGAATTTTATCATTTAAATTTTTATCTTCTTTATTTTCTTCTTGATAATTTAAATCATCGTCAGAATCATTATCAAGATCATAAAGAGTTTCATATCCAGAACTATCTAAATAATAATTTGACTGTTTTGTGTCAGATTCTATATTTGCAAGTAAAGGTTTATTACAGAACTGACAGAATAGCCAATGATCTTTAATCTTTCTATTACAATAAGGACAATCTTTCATTTTTAATATGCGTTCTATATTTCAAATATTTTCAATTTGTAATTTTTTGCATTAGCAAAAATATTATATCCAAAATTATAAAATTGTATATAAAGTATAAATCTCCTAATTTATTCTTTTTTTATTAATTTTAATTTTCCTAATTCTTCTTCTATCTTTTGATTGTCAAATCCTAATGATTTTAATAAAAGGTTAACTTGTAAAATCATATTTTCTGCATTTATTTTTTTAGCATAATAGAGTGTTTTAATAAATTGATTTTTTGAATCATTAATTCTTCCAAGATATATAAAACACTCACCAATATAGAATAACCCTTTTAATCTTAATTCAATGAGATTAGTAATTTTAGCTATTTGTTCACCTTCTATAAAGAAATTTAAAGCATTTGAATAATTCCCTAATCTTCTCTCTAAAATTCCTAAATTGTAATAAGAAACAATTATACCTTGGTAATCTTTTATTTTTTTAAAGCTTTCAAGAGATTTATTATATAATTCTAAAACTATTTCCCAATTCTCTAGTTTTTCATAAATAAAGATTAAGTTACCCAAGCAATCTAAAAAATTATCAATATCATTTGATTCAGAACATATACGACTGCAATCGAAAAATATATCTTTACTTTTTTCAAGTTGATTTAATTTAATATAATTAGTTCCAATAGATTTTAGGCATGTTATATATTCGGTATATTGATTCGATTCTTTATAAATTTTATATGCTTTATTGAAATTATCTATCGATTTTTGAAATTCCATTCTTTTAAAATCAAGAGTTCCTAAAATACCATATATAGAAGCTTTTCCAAGTCTATCTTGTTGTTTTTCAAAAAAATCTAAACATAATAGAAAATTTTTCTCTGCTTCCTCATATGATGCTGTATCTATTAAAATAAGAGATAATTCATTTAGTATTTGAAAATATTTGGAATTTTTACCCATTAATTTTTCTATTTCATCTATTTCTTGTTTTTTTTTTTTTATTATATCTGCAATATTCTCTATATTTTCATTTAATTTTGACATAATAA
>CAZBEU010000678.1:0-9150 GCA_964491005.1 uncultured archaeon
ATCTGTTTCATTTTTTTTTTTTTCTATTTTATATAATGATATCCTCTTATTATCATTAATTATATTAATAACTCTCTTAATATCTTCGATATATTTTTTCTTTAATTATATTTCCTCAAAATTTATTATAAAACCTCTTGAATGTTGGGTAGAAATATTCGGATTAAAATCGAAAATCGATCATCAAAATTATTGTATTATCTATTATCCTATTTTTTCAGGAAAATGTCATCCAAATAACGCTTTAAATATTCTATATAAATTATATCAAAATGAAGTATATGGAAGTACAATAGATATCTCTAAAATTGAATTATATCTAAGATTAGATAAAAATAACCGTGATAATAATGAAATAATTGGTTTTTTTTTTAGATACGCAGGAGGGATATCATTTAAAACAGAAGATATCCAAGATTGTCAATGGAAATTTTTTCCATTTGAAAAATCATCAGATGAAAACTATATTGCTGTTGGAAATTGGGCTCATAATTATGAATGGAGATTTGATTTATTATTGGATCAAAATAAATTTGAAGAATATTCTCCTTGGATTATTAAAAAATGGGATAAAACAAGTTTAAAGCCTTTAACTCGTGAAATTAAATATATATATAAATGGAAAGAGAGATTTCAAGATTTAGAACCCCATCTACTTCCCGATCAAATTAATGATAATAAAAATATTTCGTTAAAACCAAAAATAGATCATATCATAGAAAATATTAAAAGAGCAATTAGAACTATTTTTGATGATGAAATCGAGATAAAAGAAACTAAGGATATAATGAGAAAATTATTCGAATTCAAATCTTTTTTTAGAGATCTAAATAGTTAAACTACCAATCCAAAAATTCCATGGTTTTCTGGTAGAAGTCGGATAAATTAGATTAGATTTTTTCTTTTAAATAACTCCAAAATTCTTTTTTTAATGTCTCAAATTTATAATTTTTTAATTTTAAAAAATATATATTTCGTTTAGCTATATAATCTACTCCTTCTAAATTGATTATTTTTATTAATCCTGCTGTTTCAGCTTTTTTAGCGATTAATTCGCTTAATATAGATATGTAATTTGAACCATTCACAGCTGAGATGATCGAATCATTGTTATTTATTTCTAATTTGAAATTTAATTCATTATACTTAGGAAATTGGTCTTCAAAAACCATTCTGGTTCCAGAACCTTTTTCTCGAGAAATAAATGGATATTTTTTAAGATCTTCAAAACTAATTTTATTATTATTCAATAATTCATGATTAGGAGAACTAATAAAAAACATTTTGTCTTCACCTATTTTTAAACAATCAAATTCATTTCTAATATAATTCATGAAACTTCCAATTCCCGCAAAATCTGCCTTATTCTGTAATAATATATTCATAGATTCTTCAGAATTATTTATTAAAATCTTAAAATAAACCTGAGGATAAAGTTCTTTAAATTTTGTTAAATATTCTGGTAAGATATGAGTCCCTGGGAGTGTAGAAGCAGTAATTATTATAGTTTCAGATATTTCATCGTGTAAATTATCTAATTTTTCTTGACATTCATCATATAATCCTATAATCTTTTGGGCATATTCTAAAAATAATTTACCTTGTTGCGTTAATTCAAACTTTTTTGTTGTTCTATCAATTAACTTAAAATTACCTAATTCTTCTTCTAGTTGACTTATTCTATGAGAAAGTGTGCTTTGTGATAAATTTAGTTCTTTTGATACTCTTGAGAAGTTCTTTGATTGACTTAACCTAATAAATGATTTAATATATTCAATTCTCATTATTTTCTTTTATTATTTTTAATTACCTTAATTACAGGGTTGTATGTTATTTCATTAAGTATTTTTCACATTTAATATTTATCGATAATTTGGATAAATCATATTGAAAAAATTAATAATTTTTAAAAATTATGATATAATTAAAAATATATAAAATTGAAAAATGGATAGTAATGGAAGAAAAAAAAAAGACTTTTACAATTGTAATAGGAGATGGTGCATATTCTAAAGAACGACCATATACAATGGTAAGATTTGCTTATACAGCACTACTAGATGGAAATAAAATAAATATATTTCTTGTTGAAGATGGTATATTTGTAGGTAAAAAAAATCAAGATCCAAATATATTTGATAATGTTGGAAAATGGATTAAAGATATTTTAGAAGAAGGAGCAATAATTAAAGCATGTGGAGTTTGTATGAAATCAAGAGGTTTAATAGATGATGAACTTATTGAGGGAATTGAAAAAACAACTATGAATGGATTTCTTGATATGTGTATGGAAGCAGATAATATATTATTCGCTTAAACATAATTGAGATGAATAAAGATGAAAAATAATTATATCTTAAAATGTGAAGGTTTAGTATGTCCTATGCCTGTGGCTAAAACGAAAAGAAAATTAAATGAAATGGAAATTGGAGATATTTTAGAAATTACAGGAGATTTTGCTGAGGCATCCGAAAATATTAAAAGGTTTGTAGAAAACGAAGGTCAACAGGTTATTAAGCATAAAATTGAGGGAGAGAACTATTATCTTAAAATTCAGAAAATAAAGTAGTTGAGTTTTATTAATAATTTATGATTGCTCTTCTGAAGATGAAGAGCATCTTATAACAAGGATTGAGGCATTTTTAGAACCTCTTTATTTCTTTTTAAAAAAATTATTCAAGGATTTAATGTTTTATTTGAGTTGAAACCCAATTATAATACCCTAATTCGTCGAGAGATTTTGGAATTTCACTAAAGAATTGAGAAGATATCTCTTTTATATGACTTGCCGCAACTGGATGGAACATCATTGCCAAATCAAGCCCAACCAACGCTAAAGATAATGCATTTAAAATTTCCCAAATAGGACCTCGATATTCTCTTTTTCCCCAGTCACTTGGAGTTTTTCTTTCACTCATCCAAGCTTCACGTGCTCCCCAAGCATTGGTAGTTCCTCCACTAATAGGAAAAGCTAAATCTTTTTCTCCTAATAATCCTGCTATCCTCATTCGTTGATAAATACTAAAACTATATTCCATTCCATAACCTAATGTTGCACAAGTGGGATCCATGATAATTCGGTTTCTTGGAAGACCTAATTCAATTGCATCTTTATTCATTTTAATTTGATTGTTTAAATCTAATGATGTCCATAATAAACAATTATGGTCAAATTTTACCGCAAGAGGAATTACTTCTTCCCATGTTGCTTTATCTGCTGCAGAAAGCATCAACACATCATCCTGAGATATTTCAGATAATTCTTTAAATAATTCTACATCTTTTTCTTTATTACCGGAACATCCTATTATTACAGGAACTTTAACCGTCTGAAGTATATCTTCAAAAATCTTCCTTGATTTTGAAATAGGCCAATTTAATGTACCAGGATCTATACCTAAAGAATGGAAAGTTATACATTCAGCACCAAATTTCTCAACGGCAAATTTAGCCCATTCAGCTGGATCCCCTAAAACTTCGCTATATTCTTCCTTAATCGGTTTTGGAAGCATCATTTTATCACCCATATCAATTACATCATAGGTAACTAATGGAGGGTTTGGATTTTTTTTATCTAAACCAAGAAAATTATAGAATGGGGGTACTTTTTCTCCTCCAATTGTAGCTGTCTTACCGTTTTTGCGAATAAATTGGATGGTTTCAATTTCTCCGGGATAATTTATAGTTAGACTAAATTTAGATGAGACCCATTCTGGTTTTTTTAATTCTTGAATTGAAGGCATCCCTATTGATTGAGCTGCATTAGAAATAATACTGGGTAACATCTGAAATTCTAAATACTCCGCAAAAATATCAACGTCCTTAATTTCAATCTCATCAATATCTTTCATTAATTTGGCCAATTTTTTACTAAATTCTTCAAAAGAAATTAGAAATCACTTTGTTTATTTTTTATTTTCTTTATATTTATGATATAAATATGAAATTAAATAATTAAATTTAAGATTGATTATTTTTTAAGATGTTAAGCATGAATTTTAGTGATATATACTCCATGTTGATAATTATCGTATAAATTTTAATATGAAATACGATTTTATATTTATATATTATCGAAATTTGGTGTTAAAATATTAAAAGAAATTCAATTGTAGTATTATTAATAAGTATTCTTGGAATATCAACAATTGGAATTACTGCTGTTTATTTGTATGTTACAAATTCTGAGAAACCCCTTCCAACATATAATCCAATAAATCCATTATATACAAATAGCCCGATTAATATTATAAATCATACAAATGCTCATCTCGAGGATTTTACAGCTATTCCAATAGAATGGATAAATATTTCCAAAAATCTACTTCATATTGCTTATTGGCATACATCTCATGGTAGTCAATTGATTACGGGAATGCAAGACTTAAGAGGATTCATGGGAAATAATGGAACATATGATTTTAATGGATTACAAAGTGATAATACCCTTCATCTTTATGAACCATCTAATCCTTGGGGAGAAAACCATTTATCAGATAACACAGATGATTTTGATGAGACAACAAAACAATTTGTAAATACTAATCAGGACTATAATGTAGTAATGTGGTCTTGGTGCTCTTTAACAACTAATAATGATTCCATTAACGAATATTTAACAAGTATGAATCAATTAGAAATAGATTATCCAAGTATCAAATTTGTTTATATGACAGGACATCTAAACGGAGGAGGAGAAGAAGGAGATGTGTATTATTACAATCAAATTATCAGAAATTACTGCGTAACTAATAATAAAATACTCTATGATTTTGCAGATATAGAAAGTTATGATCCTGACAACAATTATTTTCGAAATTTATATGCACTTGATAATTGTACCTATGATAGTGATGATGATAGTATAATAGAATTCTCTGATGCAAATTGGGCATTAGACTGGCAAAATTCTCATAATGGCGTAGATATCTATAAAAACGGAGGAGAATGGTTTGATTGTGGAGCAGCACATTCTTTTCCATTAAATGCAAATATGAAAGCTTATGGAGCATGGTATTTATTTGCAGTATTAGCAGGATGGGATGGTACAAATTAAAATATGAAATAAAAAATAGAAAATATAGTAATTAATTATTTCCTACTTTTTTTTTAACTAACAAAATTACAAATATAATTGTTATAAAACTAAAACTAATAAGATATTCTATTGGAAATCCCGGAATTATTGGTATATAATAACGAGATAGAATCTTGTTCGCATCTAATATAAACATATCTGATCCATTATTTAGTAAAGTTATTTGTATATAGTAGATTTTTGTTTCTATAACAGTTTGGTTAATATATGGTTTAATTCCAATGCTATGATTGATATATCCTGTATTAATATAAATATTAGGATTTATTTGACCATCTGAAGTAATATAAGTTTGAGTAGGTCTGTTTTCAAAAAGAAATATTGAAAAATTCCCATAATTTAAACGAGTTAGCCTAATTTGAATATTAGAGGCATTATTTAAATCAACCAAATAAAAAAGTGTTTCTCTTTCGTCTAAAGAATGTATATCTCTATATCCATTAGGAAATATTTGTCCTTTGATGTTGGATATTGGGATTAGAAAAGAGAATAAAATAATAAAGATAGTAATTTTTTTATATTTCATAATATTCCGAGTTTTTAATCAGATATTTTTTAGATAATGAAAATAATATAACTATATTTATTTTTCTAAAATTCTTTTTTTTGCATAATTTACCAATCCACCAATTGAGATAATTTCCTGTAAGAATTGTGGCATTTTATTGATCTTAAATTCAGAGGCATTAGTAATGTTTTTTAAATTACCCTCATTAAAGTCAATTTCCAACTCATCTCCGGTGTTGATCATTGATATATCTTGAAATTCAATTATAGGTAATCCAATATTGATTGCATTTCGATAGAAAATCCTTGCATACGAAGGAGCAATAATACATTTAATACCTGCGGTTTTCAATGCTATTGGTGCTTGTTCTCTACTGGAACCACTACCAAAATTCGAATCAGCAACTATTATAGTTGCATTTAGATCTTCTTTCTTTTGTTTAAAATCACGATCAAGATCTTCCATACAATGACTACCTAAATGTTGTGGATCTGAATTATTCAGATATCTTGCTGGTATAATAAGATCTGTATTTATATTTTTTTGATTATATTTTAGTACAATTCCTCTCATTTTTTTTAAACCTTATTTTATTTTTATAATTTTAATAATCAGGAGAAGTAATATATCCCTTTATAGCAGATGCAGCCGCAATTGCTGGACTTGCTAGGTATACCTCACTTTCAATATGACCCATTCTACCTAAAAAATTTCTATTAGTTGTTGATAATGCTTTTTCATTTGGAGCAAGTATCCCCATATAACCCCCAAGACAAGGTCCACAAGTAGGAGTTGATACAACAGCACCACTTTTTATAAACAATTCAACATATCCTTTTTTAAGGGCTTCTAAATATATTTCTTGCGTACCAGGTATTATTATACATCTAATTTTAGGATTTATTTTATTTTTTCCAATAATTTTTGCTGCTATTTCAAGATCTTCTAATCTTCCATTAGTACATGAACCAATGACTACTTGATCTATTTCGATTTGCATATTATGCACTTCAGAAATGGGTTTTGCATTTTCTGGTAGATGTGGTAATGCAACTTGAGGTTCAATTTCTGAGCAATTAAATTCAATAATATCATTATATTGAGCATCTTTATCACTTGAATAGATTTGATAAGTACTATCATCAATATCTTTGAGATAATCTTTTGTAATTCTATCAGGAGCGATTATACCATTTTTTCCTCCAGCTTCTATCGCCATATTACACATAGTGAATCGACTTGCCATTGATAAATGTTCTATTACTTCACCAGTAAATTCCATAGCCTTATATGTTGCACCATCTACTCCAATCTTTCCAATTGTATAAAGAATTAAATCTTTACCAGAGACCCATTTATTTAATGTTCCAGAATAAATAAATTTAATAGATTCTGGTATTTTAAACCAACATTTTCCAAGCACCATAGCAACTCCAAGATCAGTAGATCCTACTCCTGTTGAGAATGCTCCTAAAGCTCCATAAGTACATGTATGAGAATCTGCTCCAATAAATAATTCTCCAGGTAAAACAAGTCGTTCTTGAGGTATTAAACAATGCTCAATACCTACTCTACCCATTTCAAAATAATTTGATAAATTATATTTATAGGCAAAATCCTTAAGCATCTTACTTTGAATTGCAGAAGCTACATCTTTATTTGGAGTAAAATGATCTGGAGTAAGTATGATTTTATCTTTATCAAAAACACCTTTATTTGTTCCTTTAATTATTTCTTCAAAAACATTAATTGAAATTGGAGCGGTAATATCATTTCCAAGACATTTATCTATCTTTGCTAAAATAATATCTCCTGCAACAGCATCTTTATTATCTGAATGGTCTCTTAAAATTTTCTCTGTTATAGTAAGTCCCATAAATAATTACCAATTGGTATAAAAACCTTTTAGTTAAGAAAAATAATATTTCATAATTCATAAATTAATTGCCTTTCCGTTAAAAATCTCTTCTATTTTAAAATATAGAGTAAATGCTTCTCCTAAATAAACAGACTTAATAATTAGGGATTTTTATTTCAATTATGCCAAGTATTTCTCATTTAGTCCTTGGGGGGATTTTAGGACTCTGTTTATATTATATTAGTGAAAAAAAATTCTCAAAATATCATGTTTTTATTTTATTTCTGAATAATTTTTTAGGGCCAGATGTGGGATGAATTTTTGGAATAGGTCACTTTACTCATTCAATTATTGGTTGGATATTGTTTAGTTTCATATTAACAATACCTTATCATTATTTTACTAAATTTACAATGGAAATAAAACAATATAGATATATTGACCTAATAGAATTAAAAAAATATCGTTTATCTTATTTAAATACATTCTACTTAGTTATTGCGGGAGGTATAATGCATAATTATTTAGATGATACAATCAACTATGCAGGAAGGTTTAATATATTTCCTCAATTTGGTCAAATTGATTCTATTCGATGGACTTTAGATGATTTTATCAATTTATGGACAGAAGGAATAATTCATGAAATTCAGATCTTATCAATTATTATTGGATCTATTTTAGTATTCAGTTTTATTTTAATTTTTATTTTATTTCTAAAAAAAGCATCGAGATTAACATCTATATTAATTATAGCGCATATGTTATTATTTTTAGTCTTGTTTTACATTTTAGGTAAAAGTATTACTTTTCATTCAGATGCCGGAGCAATTATATTCATCAGTATATATTGGGGGCTTCCACTTTCATTATGTGTCTTATCTACCCAGGATTTTAAATATATGAAGAATTATAAAATTAATAGAAAAGATATACAAAAACCAAGAAAAAAAATTGGAATTATTTGTATAAAACTAGTTTTTCTCTCCATTGGATTATTTTTTTTAAGTTTCAGTTTTTTATGTATAATATTTCAATCTGTATTACTTAATTTTATATTATCTTTCGACATAATTAGTCAAGGAACTATTAATAATGTGAATTTTTATATTATAGGGGGATTTTTTTTATTTTTAGGCTGTTTTAGTCTATTAGTGTTATTTAAAATACAATCAAAATCAGAGAATAATCTCCCTACTTTATTAGTATCATTATTATCATTTTTTTTTATAATTTTTGGAATTATTATATTCCTTGTCACTCTATTTCTGGATAAAGAAATTACAAATATTCTTCTTTCAAATATAGAAGAGACACCAGAATTTTTAACTTCTGAATTTCTTTCAAATATTTTTATTATTGTGGAATGCTTGCTTTTAACACTTTCTATATTAAATTTAATAATGCTTATCGGACTTATTTTGAGAAATAATAAAATCTGGAGATTAACAATAGTATTTTATTTATTCCTTTCATGGACAATAATTGGATTAATGATATCATGTTATTTAAGTAAGGATTCATTGAACTACCATTCCCTGAAGGAAATGGATTCGTAGTCCCTATGATTCAATTACAATCGTAGACACTACAGGATAGTTCTCTACCCTTATATCATCAATATCATAATCATGAATATAATCACCTAGTATATTAATACATCCTACTACATCTCTATCTTGCGTA
>CAZBEU010000679.1:0-2910 GCA_964491005.1 uncultured archaeon
CGATATTCATTTTCCTAAATTAAATAGCAAAAAACAAAGCTTAAATAATGTTATATTATAGGAGTAAGTTAAAAAAAAGGAGTGTTTCATGGAGTGATTAATGATTTTCTACTTATACCTGATTCAATATCTTCATAAATGAAGATGTTTTCTTGAGTAATAATTATAATAAAAAATAACCAGATTTAGATTCTATTTTAGATTAAATATTAGTATATCATGACAGTTGAATCTACAAAATATACAATAGATGAATTAATGGCAGTTTTGATGGCAAGAGAGGTAAATAATAATGACGTTATGATCGTAGGTGTTGCAACTCCAATGGTATGGGCAGCGTTTACTTTAGCAAAAATTACTCATGCTCCAAAAGCTATTTTTCATTATATTATGGGAAATACATTTGTTTATGATCCTCGACAAGTATCATTATTATATCATGAAATGAATACAAAATATGCTTATAGATTTCAAGATTCAGGAGAATGTACTTTAGAATCACTTCCATCAGATAGGTTAACAACAATCGAATTTTTTAGACCAGCTCAAATCGATCAATATGGAAATACCAATAATATCTGCATTGGAGATTGGAATAATCCTAAGATTAGATTACCAGGATGTGCTGGAATTGCTGATTTTTCAATGTTTTATTCCAGAGGAAGTTTCCTATATACACCAAGACATGATAAAAGAAGATTTGTACCTAAAGTGGATTTTGTTTCGGGAGTGGGATTTCAAGATGGAAAAAAATCTATATGTGGAGGATTAGGACCCCAATCAATTATTACAAATTTAGCTTATCTAGATTTTGAGGAAAAAAGTAAACGAGTAAGATTGTCAACACTTCATCCAGATGTAGAAATTGATAAATTAATTGAATCAACCGGCTTTGAACTAATCATCCCAAAAAAAATAAAAAAAACAAAACCACCAACAGAAAAAGAATTATATTTATTAAGAGAAAAAGTAGATCCTCTGAATATTCGAAAATTGGAAGTACTTACTGGTGAAGAAAGAGACGTGCTACTTAGTACTATAATAGATAAAGAATTAACAATGAAAAAGAAAATTCCTAAACTAATAACGATCTAATTGTCCTCTAATCTTTTTTAATCTTGAGATGAATATGATGAAATAAATCTTTCAATTCTTGATAAATTCCAAATTTATTATCAATAAGTTTCTGTGCAATATTATCCAATTCATTTGGATTAACAATAGTTCCTAATATAACATTTTCAATTGCATCTACTAAGGAATCTCTTATTTTATACATATATCGTTTTTTCTTTTTTTCTTTTAGTTTCTCAGATAGTTCAAGGTATTCTTTATGCTCAAATATTTTTTCAATCAATTCAGAAATGCCTTCTCCACTTATAGAATTTGTCATTAAGACTGGAGGTCTCCAACCAGATTGAGAGATTGTTGCATCATCAAGCATAAGTTCAATTTGAACCGCAATGTCCTCTCCACCTAAGTCTTTCTTATTAACATCATAAATATCTCCTATCTCAATTATACCAGCTTTTTGAATTTGAATGGCATCTCCCATATTTGGAACTTGAAGAACAACCGTAGTATAGGCCAAATTATAAATTTCAAGCTCTGCTTGTCCAACCCCAACAGTCTCAATTATAATAAGATCCATTCCAAAAGCTTCATATAAGAGAGAGATATCGAAAACCGCTCTTGATATTCCTCCTCCATGTCCACGAGTAGCAAGACTTCTAATAAATACATTTGGATGACAAGATATTTTACTCATTCTTATTCGATCACCAAGAAAGGCGCCTCCACTGAAAGGTGAGGTTGGGTCAACAGATATGATTCCAATTCTTTTTCCTTTTTCGGCAAGTTGTTGTGCTAATATTCCAGTTAAAGTACTCTTTCCAGCTCCCGGAGATCCAGTTATTCCAATAATATAAGAGTCATTATTTAGGTTATTAAAATGATTAAAGATTTTAGATGCAGATGATGGATCATTTTCAATAAGAGTAATAAGTTTAGCGAGAGCAATTTTGTCCTTTTCTTTAAATCTTTTGCATAATTGCTCAATATCATAATTTGTATTCAAATTAATACACCATTTAAAGATCTCAAAATTATTTAAATATATTGAAGATATCTAATTTACGAGACAAATCCTAATCAATTAACTTAAGAAATGGAAGATTTAATAATTATTTTTTGGAATTATCTTGATATTATCAGATATAATAACACAAAGAAAATAATCAATATTCAGCTTTCAATTGCATTAGTAATAAATTCTACAATATCTTTAGTAATAGTACCAGGTCCAAAGATATTAGCAACACCCATATCTCTTAATTTAGGAAAATCATTCACAGGAATAACTCCACCTAAAATAACTATAAAGTCCTTTTCTACTCCTTTTTCTTTAAGTTTTTCAAATAATTGTTTTGTATATGCAATATGAGCTCCAGAATGTATACTCATTCCGATCACATCAACATCCTCATGAATTGCAGATTCGACAATTTGATCTATATTTTGAAATCCTCCAAAAACAAGCTCCATTCCAGCATCTCTTAATGCCCGAGCTACAACAATACCTCCACGCCAATGTCCATCGATTCCTGGCTTGGTAATGAGAACTCTTATCTTTTTATTAGTCATTTTCTTCTAAATTTTCTATTTTTGCTATAGTTTACAGTTAGATTAATTCCAGATGATAAAAGATATAAATTACATTAGCAAATTTATTTGATATATATCAAATTTTTTAGTTAAATATTAAAAAAAAACTTTGACCTCTTTATAATATTAAAATCAAGAAAATAAATTCTTTAAAATTTGGTCTATATAAATTTAATATTATTTTAATTTGTTATTTATATTAAAAAATAAGTTTAAAATTAAATAAGGTGATAAAAAAATACCAGG
>CAZBEU010000680.1:0-11607 GCA_964491005.1 uncultured archaeon
AAAAAGGGAGAAACTGGAATATCATAAAAATCTCTTTTAATTGACTCTTCAATTGAATATATTATTGATTCTTTCATTGAGAACAATAAAGATTCTAGAATTTCTTCTGGAATCTTACTAAATTTCATAGAAGGATAAAAGTCTCTTGATAGCGATATTAGATTAATCCCTTTTGCAAGTTTTAAATGAGGAGGAAGATTTTTCCTAATATAATCCTCAGAGGTAGGATCAATTATTCTTGCCATAGAAGGATATCTATTTATTAATGTTATTGCCTTTATATTTTGAGGAATTTTACTGATTCTATGAGGCTTCTCATGAAATGGATTATCTCTTCTCTTTGTCCCCTCACATAGAATAATTGTAAATCCATCTCCTAAATCATTACCCCATTTGTCTTGTGCTATTTCTCCTTCAATAACAGAGGAAAAAACATCTTTAAAATCTAAAAATTCGTTTTCTAATGATTTTAATTTATCTTTTGTTGATTTTTCCTTGATATAACTTTGTGGTCTTTCCCCACGAATAGGACTAAGATATGAGTAGTGACCATAATATCTATTATGATCACTTTGTAGACCGAATTCTTTTGATTTAATTATTACTGTTGAGAGAGGATCCCATCTTTTAATAGGAATTTGATAAATATCTTTAAAATTTTCCTTGTTTATGATTCCCCATTCCATAAATTTGGGAGAATAATGTTCTTTTATTTTAATCCCCTTCATATACCTTATATAAATTTTAATTTTAAAGAAATAATAAATCTTAAAATTATGTTATTTCTATCAATTTTACTTCAATTGATAATACTCCTTCAATTTTATAAATCTCTTCTATTACAAAGTTTAATTTATCCATATCAGGATCGATATATACTTCATAGATACATCTATCAATCTCTTGACATATTCCAGAAGTAAAGACTAGAGATATAGCCTCTTTATATTGAGAAAATATATATGATATTTTTTGTAAAACCCTTACAGTCATTTGCTCCCCAAAGATAATAGCTAATCTAATTATCTTTTTTGCATCTACAGGTACAATATCTATTTTAATAGAATCCCCACGTGATCTAAAAACCATGAAACAATTTTCTTGATTTTTCGAAATTTTCGTTATTTTATCTAAAACGTAATCAGATAATGTAATAATTTTGTTTTTCTGTAAAGTACTTAACGATACTAAACTACCTTCAGTTTTAAGAACTTTAATAGATACTATTTTGTATAATTTATGTAATTCTTCTTTCAATATAATATATTTTTCTTGAATTTCTTTTTGATTATTATTAGGATTAGTATCAAGATAAATCCCCATATATATATCTGGGATATTTTTTATCTTTTCTATGGTTTTAAATAATAATTCTTCATAATAAGAATAATCTGGCTCCTCTTCAGGGACTATTATCGTTAACATCAGAAGTTCTGAACGTCCTCTAGCCCACTCTGAATTTAATTTAAATATCCAATTGGCGGTTTTTAATTCTTGTGTAAAATAATGTGAAAAAAAACCTTCATTCATATTATCTAAAAGTGAGCTAATTTGTAATATGTTATCTTTGCTTAAATTCTCATTTAAATTTGAGGGAAATGAAATTAATACTTTTGGACCAAGAGTTCTATTAAAATATAATAAAAGTATCATTACAATGGTTAATGTTAATTATTTTTATTTATATATGTAATATTAAAAGATAATTTATAACTTAGAATTATAATTTGGAAATTAATAAATATTACTAAATTTATATTTATTTTTACTATTATTTTTTAGATTTTTTGAAAAAATGTTCAAATAAGAATGCATTTATGATTAAATTTTAAACAAAAAATAAAAAAAAAAGGAGAGATTTAAAAGAAATTTACAACCCTCTTGTTGTTAAAATCTCAATATTTTGCTTTAATATTCTAGTCTTTTTATAATTTTATAGGTTTTGAACTCTCTTACTGGTTCGTTTTTGTTTACTTTATCAACAGGTATTTTAATATATTTTTTATTATCGAATTCGTCTATATCAGACTTATTCTTAATTTTATGAATATTTTTTGCCATTTCTAATTCTTTTAATAAAAACTCCCTAACAGCACATCTTATTAATTCAGATCTAGAAGGATAAAGACCGTTCTCTCCAACTAATTTCTCAATTGCATCTATATATGATTCTGGTACATTAACAGTGACAATCTTCAAAATAAACCGCCTTTAATCACAAACTTTCTTATAATAATATTAATTGTTATATCGTATATAAAGATTTATTTTTACTGGATTAATATGTAAAGCTTTTTAAAGGTAGCACACCTAGACTTTCTTTATATTTAAGTATTACTTATTAAGATGTTAATCTATTATTTAAGGGATAAATTCCTCGATTATTTTAAGTTTTTGATTTGAAAAAAATAAAATTTCCTTTAATTACTTATAAAAAAAAAACTATCTAGTTTATAATGATCTTTAAATTCCTTTTCATTGGATTTTAAGAATAAGTGAACAATATTCAAAGTTAATAATTGAATTTTGATCTTTATTCAAAAAAAACTTTATTATTATAAAAACCTAATTTAAAAACCTACTGAATAATCTTAATTTTTCTTAAAATCACTAATATCAATACTTATTTTAAATAAATTTTTATATATTTCTCGTTGATATAATCATAATAAAAAATTTCATTTAAAATAAATCAAAAATAATATTTTAATCATGTCCATTCAAGAGAAATTTAAAGAAATTATTGATATTCATAAATTTGATGTTTTAAACTATATTTTTCTATGCCCTAAAGATGAATTATCTCCATTTCAAAAAGAAAACATAGATAATGCTATTTCAATTTTAGAAGGAAATTTAGGCACAAGACCAATCCAATATTTTGGAGGTAATCTTAAGAAAAATGAACAAGAATTAATAGAATATGTTAATAAACTGAAAAAAGAAATAGAAAAACTACCTCAAAATATTCAAAAAGAACTCAATGATTTTTTAAAAAAATATAATAAAATACTGAAAGATTATATAAATAAAAGTTGTTATGCAATTATACCATTAAAGGAAATGCCTTGGACAGATATTTTATTTAGGACAGTACCTAAAATTATTTTTAATGAAAAAACGGTTGAATTAAATGATAATATTATTGCTTATTATGGAGAAATAAATTGTGCAATCTCAAAAAATACAATTTATGGCCGAATAAAAGATGAGAAACCTCTTTTTGCTCCAGTTTTGGGAGATTTTGAAATAGATTTTGAATTTAATGAATCCGATCAAAAAGTAAAAAAATCGTTTAAATATAACTATATTAGTGCTATAATTGAATCTTTAGATTCAACATCTATTAAAAACCATTTGACTCGATATCATGAAGGATATCAAAGACGAGGAGATCCAATAAGTGATTTTCTGAATAATAAAGAAGATCTTCTTGAAAAATTTAGAAAATTAACATCTGGAATGGAATCCGGGAGGATAGATACTAATATTTCGATATTAGGAATAGCATTACCGCATCCTTCAGATAATACTAGCTTGGTATTAGTTCTAGATGAAGGAGAGGATTCAGGAAGATTTGAAAAATGTTTTGAAGTAGAATTATTATTTTCAGCTGCTTGTTGTGAAGCACCTAAGCCTAAAATAGAACAAGCCCCACAAAACGTAGGATTAAGAACGCCAGGAGGGCAAGAATTAAAAGTATGGACTGCAGAGGAATTAGCTCAGCAAGCCAGCCAGAGAAATGCAAGTTCTAATTCGAATGGAATAGAAGTATGGACTGAAGAAGAATTATCGAAGGTTGCTAAAGAACGACAATCAAATTTACCTGAAGGAATGGAAGTATGGACTGAAGAAGACCTAATAGAATTATCAAAGAATAGACAAGGTAATTTAGATATTCCTTCATGGGAACCTGATAAAAATATGAAAGAATGTTCAAAATGTAATTATAGTCTTAGAGAAGGATGGGATGAATGTCCTATTTGTGGAACACCTGTTGATCGAGATCAGAAAGTAGTGGAAGAGAATAAAGAAGATGAATAATTGATCTTATTTTTTTATTAGATTTGAATATACAATTAAATTCTTTAACATAATTAAAATAAAAAATTTAAGTAATATAACAACCTTCAAATTATTTATAAAAATCTAGCAATTTCTATAAAAATCACCAATTTCTATTCCAATTATTAATCTTTTTTCTCAAAAAGACCAGCCCTAAGGTTATCAGACTGTTCGCTCATCACTGAGTTCAAAATATACTTCATCAATCGTACTTGGAGTACTCTCTCCGAAGTTTTGAAGGACGTTATCCCGCAATACTTATCCGTATAATAAATGTTATAGTATTCTGAGGAGGGACTATTCTTTTTCAAACAAGGCTCAAAATCCTTGACTTGTGAGAATACTCGCATAGAATACATTGGAAAAGATTCCAAACATTTATCATCCTTTTAAGTATACACATACCTATTTTGATATCAATAAAGGAATAAGTTATGTGTTCGTAAGTATTAATGATTAGAGTAATTATAAGAGGAAGTATTGACAGTATTTATCGTTGAGAAGTTATATTCTAAGATATTACCTCCAATGAGGTTATTTTCGATACTTGTGTTTTCATCTCCCTCCTTATTTTATAAAATATGAATTACTTTTATTTTAAGCGAGATCGATATTTAAAATACGGGAGGGAGATGATTTTTTTGATTTTTATAGAAAATTATAGGTTTTTATAAAATTTCAATGAAGAGTTGAAATAATAAATAATGATTATAATTTATACTAAAGATAAAAAATTTCAGCATTTTTTTAATATCTAATAAGTAATACATAATTTTTATCATAAATTTTTTTAAATATTTTTTATTATATAATTTAAGAGAATTAATTCATAAAGCTATCTAAGTGCTAAATAATATATTTTTATTAAAGGGTAAGAATTTTTCAGAATTAGATTTATTAAATATCTACAGTTATCCAAAAGATATTGTACAAATTAAAAAAAAAAAATTTATTAATCAAATTCTTGATAATCACAACAATAATGGCAATAATCACAAAAATACATCAATTTCAAAGAAAAATAGTTCAATAAATCATACAGAATCATATCTGATTAAAGACCCAACTGCCCAAGTAATTAATGGTTTAAACACGTATACAATATACATAGATGGAACAATGAGTGTTGGATTGATATTTGAGAAGGATGATAATCCATATGATTATAAAGATGTATTTTTAGACTTACTTCATGAATATTTAAATATAGGAACCCATTTCACTCTTGATGATGACATTGAAATCGAAAATTTATTGATTTCATTATTTATTGGATTAAGACGATATGGTGATGAAGAAATTGATAAAAAACCTCAACTTGAATATCCTTATGAAAATGAGTTTATAAAGGTTTTTCTATTTGGAATTGATGAAGTTGGAAAAACTTCACTTATTCATAGAATAAAAACTGGAAATTTCAGTGATAATTATTTCACACCTACAAGAAAATTTAATATAGAATATATTCAAGAAGATGACGGTTTAATAGCTTATTGGGATATGCCTGGACAAACTATTTTTAGAAAAAAATGGTTATTAGGAATGCAAGATTCAAATCTTTTAATATATATGATAGATATTGCTAATCAACTTAGATTTAAGGAAGCTAAAAAGGAATTATGGAATATTTTAAATAGATTTGATCTCTTAGGTATTCCTATACTTATAATAGGGAATAAAATGGATTTAATTAACGAAGATATTGATATACAGCAAATTAAATCTCTAAAAGATGAAATTTGCAGTTTCTTTGAATTAGATAAATTAAATGATAGAGATTGGAATTTATTATTCACTTCTGTTAAATTGAATTACAATATAGATAAAATTTCAAATAATATTTTTCAATTGATTACATCGAAAAAAAAAATCTGATAAATTAGAAAGATTTTTCACTGTTTTTATTAAAATTTATTTCTTTTAAAGAGGAGGCAAGGATTATTTTAATCATTAAATTTAAATATTTAGATAATTAAATTTAATTCATATTAGATATTTTAAGTTAGTATTATAAATTTTAATATTAAAAAAGGGTTAATTTTATGCATAAAAGATTCAAAAACGATCTTATCATTAATATAGACGAGAAAAAAGGACATCTCTATCTTGGTGGAGCAGATAAAAAAATAAGATTATTCATGATTCGACCTATCGACATAATTGAATTCTCAGAATTTGCAGGACAAAATGCTTCGGACATTCTTATATGGATCGGTAAAACATTGGGAAAAGATATTATGCAAAAGTTCTTTTTTGATTATTTCTTCTTAGAAACTACTCCTGTATTAAAGGATATTTTTGTAAGCGTGTTGGAAGGGTTGACATTTATGGGTTTTGGTTTTTTAGATGCTACTTTTAAGAAAGATCATATTCTTGTCCATAATTACAATTCTTTGGCGAGTGCAGAAAAAGAAAATTATATGGCAAAAAATCTATGTGTTATAAATCAGGGTCTTTTACATGGAGTACTTGATGTTTTAGGTTTTAAAGCAGAGGGAGAAGAAATTGAATGTGTTCTTACCGGAGATGATAAATGTACATTTAAATTTTCCTTACTTGAAGGTGATATACCTGATGAGATTATTGATGAAGAAAAATCTCCAGAAGAAATTGAAGCAATTATGAATGCTTTAGTTAAATATTATGGCTAAAATCTTCAATAATTTATTTTTAAACAAATTTAATTTTCTTAAATATTTCTTTAAAATTTTTCTTTAGGTAAAAAAAAAAGAAAAATAAAATATAGAAATAAAAGAGTTATTAATGGCAAAGTCTTTTTAATAAAGTTGGATCAATAATTTCTTTAGGTTTCCAATCTTTTTGTTTAAGATATTTTTCAATATCATCCTTCATATTAATTGGTATATCTGCCTTAACACGAATATATTTGTATAGATCTTCTGGAATATTAATACCCTTATATTTCCTTTCTAAATCAAGCCAATGAGATAATTTTATCATTCTACCTTTTGAGTTATCCGCTGGTCTAAGGGCTAATTTTGCAACTAAACAAATTGCTTCTTCAATGGTTTCAGCAGTAGTTAATAAATGCTCTGGAGCAGGTGCAATTAAATGATCAGAAGTACCATCACGAGCATTATAAACCTTCCAATCATCATCTTTATCTGAACGTCCAAGATACATTCTTCGATATTCTGCTCCATGTGGTCCTATTACAGCAGGAATTCCTAGACTATTAGCACTACTTGCTATACTAGCAGCTTTTTGACTCATAGCACCCCAGGCAACACCTACAGCACCAACTCGATTAAGAATATAATCAGCTATTTCTTCAAAATTCCCTCTTAATGGTCGTCTAGCAAAGATATTTGCTACTTTACATGCAGCACCTGTTATATGGGGGTTACTTACACAAGAACCTACATTGATTAATCCCCCTCTATCAAAATATCCTGGAAATCGGTCATATAAGGTCCTACCCTCATCATCTTTTACAAGTCCAATATCCATTGCGGCACAACCTGAGACTACAACAATATAATTTCTTTTACAAAATTCTTCAGCCATTATATAGAGTTCTTGAATATCATGAGCATAATTCGGACATCCTATGATGGCTACAATTCCAGGGATCTCCCCCAATACAATTGGAGCACCTACATTCCGAATTTCAGTATCTTGAATTGGACCTCTTCCAACTCTAACGTTATATTTTTCATTCTTTATTCTCTCTTTAGCAGCAAACATGATTAAGGTGAGGGGTGATACATTTTTCATACAATCACTTTCACATCTACCACAATCCAAGCATTCATCATAAATATCAGATAATATCGAAAAATTTCCTTTTTTTGCCTGTGCAACAGCCTCTACTAAGGGTAAATCATTAGGACAATTTCTCTGACAATTACCGCATCCATTACATTTTAAAGCCATCTGAATACAACCCTTTTCATCAGGTATAGCATTTTTTCCTTTTCTTAAAGGCTTTACTCTTATAGCAGTTTCGACAGCAACCTGACCAGCTTTAATTGGATCTAATATTAAAACACCCTTAACGTTACCACTGACAAGGTCATCAATAATTTCATCAACGGAATCATTTGTTCTATCAGGTAACCCATTCATATTTTTTTCATTAGTAGCAATAAAAGGAGCATCAACTAATTGCGCTTGCTCATAAGATCTGAGATTAACACATTGTTCATCCACCATAACAACATCAGCCAATCCAGATCGAATAAATGTCAGTTGTCTTGATAATGATCCAACAATCTTAGCACCATCATAATACCGAGTTAAATCAATGGCAGTACAACATATTGCTCCTACATCAATTTTATCTTCAAGACCAGATTCTCTTAAATAATCAACAAGCTCTACTCCAGGGGCGACATTATGACCTATCATTAGGATGATTGCTTTATTTTCAATATCCAAAGTACCAGTCCCCAATTCTACAACAGGAACATCAGGTTCCCCCACGGGAAATCCATATGCCGCTATTTGAACTGCATCTGAAATTTCCATACCTACAGAATCACATAATCCCGCTAAAAAGCTTTTTGCTTCATAATCTTTATAGCTAGCTTCCTGACCAGTATGGCCTGCAGCTAATAAATGTGTAATATTATATTGAACCCATTGCATTGCATCTTCCAGATCTTCTAATGATTCTGGCTTTTTTCCTACAATCAGCCGAGTACAAGGCATTTCAACTTCTATATTATTGCCAAAATTAATTGGAACATTTCCATATTTTTTTTTTAACCAATGAAGTAAGTGATCGCCATGAGCACTATGACAGGATGCTCCAATACAACAGGCGATTTCTACTATTCTTGCTTGTTGGGTTTCCATATTTATGCCACAAGCGCCTGTTCTGCCTTTAGAAAGATTACATTTTCCAAAGGTGCAGAGACAGCACATTTTACGTTGCTAGGAAAATCCATTGACAATATCGCATATGGGCATATAAAATGGTTTATAACGATCCATTAATTTAAAAAACCAATTTCTTAAAGTAGGAATAGTAGGTCTAGGTGTTGGACCTAATGGTTCAAATTCAGTTTCATCACTATATTGGACTTTTCCTGTTGTAAATTCAAATCCTTTTATTTTACCTAAAGGTCCTAAATACTCATCGATTTTGATTTTGACACCCTTTTTACTCATTATATTTTTTCTCCAATATTTTTAAAATAATATTTTAATAATAGAAATTATTTTCAATTTTATTTTAAATTTTATAATTCTAATAGAAAAATGTATTAGGGAACTAAAAAGATGAGTATTAATTTCTAAAATAAAACGATAAAGTCTATTTATCAGAAAAAAGTGTGAAATTTCAAACAAAAAAGTGTTATTAATCTACATATAAATCAATAATAACTATATTAAAATAAAAAAAAGAAGATATTAAAAGCCAAAAAAGATAATTGAATATCTAAATTTATTTCTTTAAAATGTTGTTGTAATCTAAAACTAAAAGAACTAATGTTTTTTAATAATATTAAATATAAAAATGTCAGAAAATTCAAAAAATAAAAGGATCTTAAATGGATAAAGAAATAGAAAAGCTTAAAAAATTACTAATACATTGGATAGACCACAATAATTCTCATATGAAATCATATATAAAATGGAGAAATTATGCACAAGGACGAGAACTCAGAGAAGTTGTTGAAAATATGAATAAAGTAATTGAATTATTTGAAGAAGGTAATACATATTTAGCAAAGGCTCATCAGTTGTTAAAATAAATGTATAATTAAAAATAAAAAATAATGTTTTTCAGAGATTTTCATATAAATAAATTGATCAATGGTAGTAGTTGTTGACGGAAGTATCCTATTTTTTCATCAATTAATGTTGGATCTTCTAATAAAACCCAAAAATATACAGGAATATTAAGATCAGAATATTCAAATAATTTCTCACCTTGTATTATAAATCCATTTAATGGAAAATCTAATTTTATTGATTTTTCTCGAATTAATCCAATAGAATTATGAAAATTAGAAAGTGTTTGTAAAAGTAAAGCAGTATTATTTATTAACATTTCATCAGTATTAGATGTGAAAAAACTCCCAAAAATTAATCCATCCATTGATATTAGACTGGCTGCTTTTCCACTCACTAATTGAGTAAATTCTTGAAGAATATGTTCTATAATTTCTGATGTATCAGATACTCTCTTCAAAGCTAAACTAAACATTTGCATTATTGTTTCTTTTTGAAAAATTGTTGTATCATAATAATCAATTTCAAATGTATCAAATTTATTTAAAACAGGATTAAAAGCTTCTTTTATAGCATTTACATTATTTTGCCATTCGATAGTTTTTCTAAAATCTTGATCACTCTTGTTGAGCACAATTATTATAGGTGCCTTTTCTCCAAGTTCTGTTAAAATTTCAAGAACTTGAGAGAAATATTCTGCTGATTCTTTGAATCTATTTTGATCTTGAACATCAATTACATATAAAATCAAATCAACGTCCGTGAAAAAGATTTCTGGTTTATTAAAATAATATTTTTCTCTATATTGAACTTGACCACCCAGATCCCAAGATACAATAGGATAACCAAAAAACTCTAATTTTTCTCTTTTTACACCTTTCGTTGGTAGTAATGATTTTATAATTGAGAACTTATCTTGCAATACAGATAATATTGAAGTTTTACCTCCATTATCTAAACCAATAAGTAATAGTTTTTTTTGAGTTTTTAATTGTTCAGTTACTTTTTTCTCTATTAGTTTTGCAATTTTTATCCATTTTATTATTACAGTTGGTATTGAATCCTTAATCTCAGGAGGATTATCTTCATTTAAATGTGCAAGATCTTTAATCGAATTAACACCATGTTTTTTTAATTCCTCTGATGAGACCTGATCAATACCAATTAAAGTATCAGGTTTAAATCGTAATATTTCTTCCAAATCAGAAATAATAATATTCCTTTTAAATAATTCCTTTATTTTTGCTAAATCATCTTCTAATAACATTATTAATCAAAATAATAATTATACAATTATATAAATAATATTTAGTATAAATGATATAACATTTTCTATTTATAGATATATGCCTTTTTAAATTATTAAATATAAAAAAACATTTTCTAAGGAATAAGAGTGAACTTGAATAAAAATTAGAAATTAATAATTCTTTAAGAATTTAATAATAATTAAGTAAATAAATAAGAAATATATTAATTTATTAAGATTAAAATCTAAGATATCACAAAGACTTAGGTATATTAGTGTGTCCAACCGGTATGCAGAAAATATAGTGATTTGTATTGATACTTCACGTTCAATGTTTAGAAGTGATTATTCACCTTCTAGATTGGCATCATGTATTTCAGCGATAAAAAAGCTAATTTCAGAAAGATTACGTATTGATCCATCAAGTCAATTTGCAATTGTTAAATTTTCAAGTAATGCTAAGAAATTACTAGATTTCACTAATATTGAAGAAGATATATTTAAGGTATTTGAATCACTTGAAATTAAGGGAACATCGGCTATAGGTGAAGCTTTAGCTCTTTCGATAAAAATAATTATAGAAGAACTTA
>CAZBEU010000681.1:0-6031 GCA_964491005.1 uncultured archaeon
TTACACAAGCATTACAATTTATGCAATTCTCAGAATGATTTAGATTTACTTTTTTATCTATATTATTAAAGCTATAAAGATTTCTTGGACAAACTTCAATACAAATTCTACATCCAATACATTTATTACGCTCTATTTCAATTTCTCCATAAGGCTGTAAGTTCATTTTCATCCCCATGAAATTTATTTCTTTTTTTCCTTTTTTCCATGTTTTTTCCCCTAATTCACTTTTGTAGGTCGGAGTTAAGCCATTAAAATCCTCTATTAAAATTAAATTAACGACAAATGATAATACAATATTCCAAATCAAATAAAAAAAGTTTGAAAAGATAAAAAAGTAATATAGTAAGATTAAAATTATGATACTAATCTCAAAAATTAATACTTTTGGTCTTCCTGTTTTAAACTTAATACTTGGTAATATAGTTAAACCACCATAAATTACCATAGCTATTATAAAGACAGAATCTAAATAAAGAAATATATTTAAAACAGGTAGAAATAGAGCTATTATCCAGAAAAGGAGAGAAAATAAACAAAATATCGTAAAAAAATACATATTAGCCATTTCAATTCTTTTTGATATTGTAAATTTAACTATTCTCATCTTTTCATTTTTATTATAGTTATTTCTTAAGTAGTCTTTAATATTTTTAGCATATACAGGACCAAATTTAACATCCCATCCTAATTCCTTTTTAATTACTAAAGGATCAATACCTGGTGCACTTAATTGAGGTAAGATTAAATTACGATGATCAACCAATTTAGTTATTCCACTGGTTTTAATGATTGATATTACTGAATCTGTTTTAAAATCATCTCCACAGGCACCACACCATACATTTATCCCTCTTGAAGGTGCGATTAATAAATAACAATCAAGTCCTCTAAGTGCTTTTAGAACTCTTTTTACAGTTATACTGAAATTACATGTTAAAAAAACAGGACTTGATTTATTCGGAACTCCGATTTTAATTAGATCTGGTTCTGTTGAAAAACCAACCCATCGAAAAAAATATCCTCCAAAAAGATTTAATGCTTTTTTAGCACTCATTTTAATTAGATCAGCTCAATTTTTTGTTATCCTTAATAATTTTAATGTATCTAAAAAATATAGTTTTTCTTCAATAATTTGAAAACCATGGTTTTTAACTCTTTCTTCTATATTCCTTAATGCTTTTGTCGAAAACTGAGTTTTTAAAAAGGTTATAAAAGCAATAGGTATTCTTATGATAAAATATAGCACTTTTTTCCAAATTTTTTTAGGTTTTACTTCATCAACAAGATAAAATTCTCCATGATCTTTTAGAATTCGATAAATTTGTTCTAAACAAAATTCTTGCTCTTTATTATATAATTCACTAAATACTAACATAGCAGAGACCTTATCAAAAGAATTATCTTTAAACTCTCGATCTAAATTGATTACTGAAAAATTTTTAAGATCTATTTTACCCGTTAAATTATGTTCTTCGATATTTTTTCTAGCAGTATCCAACATTTTTTCCGAAAAATCATTACCTATAACTTTAACACCTTTCTCAGCAGCTAATATTGCAAAAGTTCCGGTACCAATTCCAATATCTAATAACGTTTCTCCTTCATTTAAATATGTATCAACGATAAATTGCTTTATTTTTTGGTATTTTCCCAGTGTAAGTATATTAATGCCTTTATCGTATTTTTCAGCTTTTTTTTCCAAAGACTTCATATAGACATAAGACATCTATTACAACCTTCTTTTATCTTATACTAAATAGATAAAAATCTATTATATTTATTTAGTTTTCCCTTATTAAAAAAAGATTTATAGATTTAAATTATCTTGTATAATAAATTTGAATCTTAATAAGAAAAGCTACTCTAAAAGAAAAAAAATAATCAATGATAAATTTGAAAATATATAAGGTAAAGAAAAATACGAAAATTGTATAAAATTAGATATAAATTCTTAAATATTTATTTAATGTAATTTTCAGAGATTTTCTTAGCCCATTCTAATGCTTTCTCTTTTTGTTCATCAATTCCCTCTTGTTTATGATTTTGAAAAATAAAATCACTGATGATATTAGTTTCTTTTAAAGCTTCTCTAAACCTTTTCATAGCTTTTTCACCATTTCCATCACAAGAAACAAATAGAGCAACATTTTTACCATTTAAATTAAATTTTGATATGAAAGATCGAATTGGTGGAGAAAATGTCCAAGCCCATACAGGAGTCCCTAAAATGATTAATTCATAATCAAAAGGATTTATATCAAATTCTACTAATTTAGGTTTTCTTTTCATAGTAGCTTGAATCCCTCCCCAGAAATATGTCATTCCTTTATCAGGTTTTAATTCTTTTTTAAGTTTTAATTCTAAAATATCCGCATTACAAATTATGGCTATTTCTTCTGCTAATGTTTTTGTATTTCCTGTAAGAGAAAAATACACAATTAAAATTTTTGGCATTATTTATTATCCTCCTTTAATATCTGTTCCCTTGGTTTTAACCCATCTCCTAATACTTCAAAGGTAAAATCTATTATTTTATCTGGGTCAATTTTAAATTCTCTTTTTATGATTTCAGGAGTTTGCATTAAATCTTCAATTAATCCTTTTGTAAGAGTTGCTAGCATATAAGCGATCATGGAAGGGTCTTTATCTGCTCTTATTTTCTTATTTTTTATTGCATTATCTAATATATTAAGCATGATCTCCCAATATGAATTCCCTAATTTAAGATATTGATCTTCAATTTCAGATATTTCGTTCTTTGACTTTGAGATAATATTAGGTACTTTTAATGAAATATCATGAAAAATAAAGGCAAAATTAGGATAATCTTTTGTAAATTCATAATAGGCATATCCGATTGCCATGAGTTGTGTTACTCCGGAATCATGTTTTTTTGTAAAATCTATAGTATATTGTATAATTAATTCATAAGCTTTTATTCCAATAGCTATATATAATTCATCTTTTGATCTAAAATAATTATATAAAGTGCCCTTACTAAATTCTGATTCATATGCTATTTGTTCCATAGTTGTATTATCAAAGCCTTGCGAAAAAAATAATTTTTCAGCAACTGCAATAATTTTTAAACGTTTTTGTTCCCGTTCTTTTTCTCTTCTTAATCTGGTTCGACTTAATTTTTTATTATTTGAAGAATTCATTATACATTCTTAATATAGGTTTTTGACTCAGATTCATTAATTGACCAAGGGTCATTATTTATATAAAATTTATTTTAGTATTGAAACTTTTAGTCACTAATTGACTATTAGTCATTTTCTTTTAATATTAGAAATTTTAGGGAAGATAATTTTTAAACTATTATAGAATTAAAAAAAAATTATTCTATTCTTCTATTATATCGCTATATTTTAAATTTAAAATTTTGGATATATTTCTCAATAAATCTTCATTGAAATGATTAGGTAAGTTCTTTTCATCGATATCAGCCAGAGTTATTAATTTACTATATTCAATATCGAGTTTTTGGGCAATTAATTTAAGTTCTTTTAATGATAAAGATTCTAATTTAATTTTAATCACAGGTTCTAAAAAAAAAATATTATTTAAGGGTTTATTCAAAACTTCAGCAATTTTTAATGATAATGTAAGAGAGGGATTGTAATCGCCTTTTTCAAGAGAATATATGGTCTGGCGAGATACTCCAATTCTTTCTGCTAACTCTGTTTGAGTTAACCCTTTTTCTTCTCTAAATTCTTTAATTTTAGATCTTAATTTTTTTTTGAATCTCAATTTTTTTTCACATTTATTTCTATAAATTAAATTATAGGCTAAATAAATCTTCAACCTCACAATTCAATGCTTCTGCTATTTTATAAGCCAGAACTATACTTGGACTAAACCTACCCTCCTCTAAATATTGAATAGTTTTAATAGAAACGTTAATTTTTTTTGCTAAATCTGAGATTGTTAATCCTTTATTTTCTCGTATTTTTTTCAGAAAAGATTTAATTTCTCCACCTTCATCAATCCTTGAAAGTAATGAACCTATAAATTCATCATATGCCAGATCTTCAGATCTCACACTATTATTTCTATATTCTTCTTGGGTATTTTGTATATTATTTCTCTTATCATCAATCATTTTTCTTAAGATTTCGGGTTCTTTTAATCCTGGAATATTTTTTTCTGTCTTTATAAATACTACTAATATTACTAAAGGAAATGAAATCCAAAAGGATAGTAATTCTATAAAAGAGAGAAATACTAAGATAAAAATTAAATATATAATAATTAACACAATACTCAATATAATCCTCACTAAAGTGTGAATATTCTTATCTCCCGGAGTTTCAAAATTTATACTATAAATATGTCTCGATTTTTCAAAAAATCCACTTGAGATAGAAATACCTTGAATATCTTTGTAAGGAATACAAATAGATTTTCTTGTATTTACTCCCCTATTTATTATTATTTGATTTTCTTCAATAGTATAATTGTATTTTGCTATAAATTTCCTATAATAAAAATACAAGTATAGAATTATCATTAAATCTGGTAACAAATAGAATATATATGGAATAAGAAAACTCCAGATGAATATATCTAGATCTAAAGTTATTATATAAAAAAGTAAATAAAGTATTAAAAAAGGAGCCAGATGTATGCAAAATATAAGATAGATTTTTAATAATTCGACATTTTTATAAGACTCATCAATAGAACCATTATCAATATGTTTTATTTTATTCACCCTTGATATTTATTATTGTTATTATGTAAAGTAAAGTTGACATTTATATTTAAATCTTTCTATCCGTCTTTCCAAGATAGTTGAAAATATATTTAATGACTATATAAAGAAAGTATAATTAAACTTATCATACAATTTTATATAATAGTATTAGGTAATATAGCGTTCTAGCTATAGAAATATTTTTTAATCCTCTTCTCTGTAAAGTATATTATACAGAAAATATATTTCAACTATTCGCTGAAATTTTATGAAAACTTATAATAGACATTTTTTTATTTCTAAAATATTTAATTTAGACCCTTCTTTATCTATAATTAATGGAAGAAGAAAACAAAAGATTTTCGACACAACCTCTTAAAGGTATGGAGGATTCATATCCTTCAAATTTAAGATTAGACAATTGGATAATAGACCAAATTAGAGATATCATTGAGATTTATTGTTATGAAGAATATTCTGGTCCTTTATTAGAACCAATCGAAATTTTTGCAGCAAAATCATCTGAAGAATTAGTCCAAGAACAAGCATATTGGATTAAAGATAAAAAGAATAAAAAACTTATTTTAAGACCTGAAATCACCCCCACACTTGCGAGAATGATTGCAAGAAAAAGTCAAGAATTTAAAAAACCAATTAGATGGTACTCTGTCCCTACTTGCTATAGATATGAAGATACACAACGAGGAAGAAGAAGAGAATTTATTCAATTCAATGTTGATATCTTAGGTGAAAACAGTCTTTATGCAGAATTAGAAATCTTGAATATAATCATAGATATTTTAACGAGTTTTGGGGCAACTTCAAAACAATTTCAAATATATTATAATAATAGACGATTTATTGATGCAATTTGTGATTTTATTTTAAAGGTTCCAAAAAATAAAATATCATTAGTATACAATCTTTTAGATAAATCCAATAAAATAGAAGAAAAGGAATTTTTAGAGGCTATTAATGATAATTTCAAAGAAGAAAGCATAAAACAAGGAATTTTAATCCTAAAGGATGCAAAAAGTATACAAGAAATTCTCAATAAATTTAATAATATCCCAGATCAATTTCTTAATAGTCAAGGTTATAAAGAATTATCTGAAATAGAAAGCTTGATACAAGATTTAGAGATCACAGAATATTGTGCATTTTCATCAAATATAGTAAGAGGTCTAGATTATTATACTGGTACTGTTTTTGAGGTTTTTGATACCGGTAAAGAAAATAGACGAGCTATTTTTGGTGGAGGAAGATATGATAATCTATTATCTTTATTCTCAAATGAAGAATTATCAGGAATTGGATTTGGTATGGGAT
>CAZBEU010000682.1:0-7396 GCA_964491005.1 uncultured archaeon
TATATACATTTACATTGTCTTTATCTTTAGAATGATAAAAATAATTTGATTTATCAAGATGTTTGTCAAAATGGTCTACATGATCTAAATGGTCTACATGATTTACATGGTCTATATGATCTACATGGTCTATATGATCTAATTGATTATCTGAAGCTGACATTTCAGCTAATAGAAAAGAAATAATTGACATTATAATTCCACCAATAAATAATCCTAAACAAATACTAAAAAAAACATCATAAATATCCAAGATTACCACCTTTAATTTTTATTTTTAATTATTTTTATTATATAAGATTAAAAAAAAAGGGATTATTTTAGTCCCTTAAAATTTATTTTGTTAGAAGCTTATTGAGTATTTTTTTCTCTTTTCCATTTCCATTTCCAAATAATTTTTTAATTTGATCTGAATATTCTGGAAGTAATTGTAGAAATGGCATGATTGCTCTAGAGAGAGAACTGAATGCTTCATCTCCATTACCCATGATGAACATTTTATCAGGATTCATATTTTTGAATATTTCAGGAAGTATTTTAACAAGTTGTACTGCTAAAAATCTTTCATCTGCATTATTCATAGATTCAACTTGTTTTTGAAAACCCTCTGCTTGAGCTTCCATCTTACGTTTAATTTTTTCAGATTCACCTTCAGCTTGTGCAATTAATTTTTGTTTGATTTGTTGAGCTTCTGCATTTGCTTCTATTATTATTTTTTTTCTATCACCATCTGCTTCTATCGTTTTTCGTTCTCTTTCTTGCTCTGCAATAGCAATTTCTTTAGATTTTCGTTGTAATTCTATATCTTTTTCAACAAGTTGATCTTGAATTCCAATTTCATTTTTAACTTCAAGTTCTCTAAGTTTTGAATCTCTTTCTGCATTAGCTTTAGCTATTCTTGCTTGTTTTAACTGTTGAGCTTGTTTTACAGCTTCCATATTTTTTTTTAGCTCAGGTTCTAATATATTAACTTCAATTATTTCAATTGATTCTATAACAATTCCCCAATCAGAGGTTAGATTATGTAATTCTTTACTAATTTGTTTTATAATTTCATATCTTTCCCTAATTATTTTTTCTATTTCCATATTAGCACAAGTGGTTCTAATAATTGCTTCAGCTGCTTTTTTCAATATATTTTCAACATAATTTCCATGACCTGGTACCCATGATACAGCAGAATATGCTTTTTCAGGATCAATTACTTTCCATATTAACATTCCTGTTATCGAAATACTTTGATATTCTTTGGAGACTACTTGTTCATGTGCTTCCAAGCTTGTTTGTATACTAGTAGTAGGGATAACGATATATTCATCAATTAAAGGCAATAGCCATAAACTACCTCCTAAAGCAGCATGTTTAACTCTACCATTTCTAAGATGGATTACATATTGATTCGTTCTAAATTTCCGATATCTCGAAACCATAAATACAATAAATAAAAATATGATAATTATTGTAATTACAATTCCTCCAACAATCCAGTATTGGATATCTTGAAAAAACATTTTTTTACCACTTTTTTATATTTTTTTTTATTTTTTTTAGTACCAAAATAATATAACATATAAAATCCAAATATAACAATTCTTCAATTAATTTCATTATTTTTTATCTTAATATATCTATTTTATAGGATTATAACATATAGGACAAAATTTCATATCTTTTGTTAGTTTTTCTCCACAATATTCGCAATAATAGTTCACATCAGGAGAATCAGTATACTCTCTTTGTATTCTGTATGGATCTTTTAAAGTTAAATTATAACTGAAATTTTTCATTTTTCTTTCAGAAATTTTAAATGTTTGATTAAATTTTGACATTTTAATATGCTCATATATTTTAGTATATTTCTATTATATGTTTCAATATTAAGATATATAGGAGAGTATATAAATATTTCGATTCGTTTATTGTTATCAAAATCAAAGAGTATAGAGACTATATAAAATATATAGATATATTGATCTGAATCCTAAAATCATCATATGTCGAAATATAAAAAAATATGGCAGAGATTGAAGAGGATATATTGAAAAAATTCATTTTTTGTCGAGGTTGATCAAAAAATTTATAAGTTAATATGATAAAATATAAGAACATAGATCATCTATAATATATTGAGGTAAAAAAATTTCAAATTTTCCATTTCAAACTATAGAGTTGAAAGATGTGTCGACAAAAAAAGAGAAATTAGAAGATAAACAAAATTCAGAAACTACACCAATTTATGTTAAAGTTTCAAATGAAACGAGAGATATTATTGATAAATATAAAGATGAGGGTAAAACGATATCTTATATTATAGGAGAAGCAATTGATTTATACGATAGTATTAAGAGTTTATCACCTGAAATTGCGGGTATAATTGAAAAATACAAAAATAAATATAAAACAGAAACAAAATTATTTGAAAATGCTATAAAACTATTAGATAAACATGAAAATTTAGAACGTTCTGAAGATATTGACCTTTGGTGTAGAGCTAGAGATGAATTACAAATGATGCTAATAGGAAAAACAACATTCAATCAATTATTAACTGCTGCCGAAACACCAGAAGAAAGTTTAGATAAGCCAATGAAAAGAAATATTGCTTTAGGTGTTATTTTATGGGTAACAGGAAAACCAATAAATGCATTATCATTGGAAGAAATTATTCAAGCAATAAAAAAAATGTGGATTGTAGCAAACTATTTTTACTTTGTAGATGTTAAAAAATTAGCAAATGACCAATATCATGTAGTTTGTAAACATCATGAAAATAAGAGATATAGTAATTATTGGCTGGGTTATTTTAAAGAATTATTTCTTTCAAATGAGTTACCATTTAAATGCTCAGTTGAAGGTCAGGCCTTTGATGAAACATTATCATTAACAATAAAAAAATTATTTCAAAAAAAAAATGAGAAATAGGATATTATTACTTTCTTTAATGTCTTGTAATTTCTTTAAATATTTAATAGATAATAATCTCTAATATTCCATTTACTTAACTAGATGTATAGAGAAAATTAAATATTTTACAATATTTCTTTTTTTGATGTATATTAACTATTATACTAGAGACCAACTTTTATCTTCAATTAAAGAAGTTACAAAATATATAGAATTGAGTAATAATGATGAAAGTAGTGTTATTGTATCTGAATATGGTGGAAGACCTTTAGGAATATTCCCAAAAAAAAATTCTTTTTCATTATTATGGATAACTCCGGATATTAAAGATAAAATTAAATCTAGAGATAGAGAAATTGGGGGAGATAGACATTGGCTTAGCCCAGAAAAAGCTTTTTTCTTTCAAAAACCTAAAGAATGGAAAAAATGGAATTGTCAATCTAGTTTAGATCCTGCATATTATGAAATTAAAGAACAAAATTCAAATAATTGCAAATTAGAATCTGGAATTGTTATAGAGAATTATATTTCACGAGAAATATATAAAGGAAAAATAATAAGAACTATATCCCTCTTTGATAATCCAATATCTTCAGAAGCAGACTATATAGGTATTGAAATCAATGAAGAATGTATATTAGATAAACCTGATCTCAAAATGAATATTTGGAATATTGCAAATGTCATAAGTGGAGGTAAAGAGAATCCTGGTACAGTGATTATACCTACAATGAATAAAACAGATCCTATATCTTATATCAAAAATATACCAGAAGAAATGTTAAAAATTGAAAAGAATTACACAGCATTTAAAATCGATGTTTCAAAAGTATATAAATTAGGTATCCGCCCAGAAGACATAAATTTTTCTAATAAGCTAAAAATCGCCTATTATTTAAAAATTCCAAATACAGAAGATTATGGATTATTAGTAAAACTATCTGATGATCTCCCAAGATCTCAAAAAGATTGTTATGATCTCCCCAGGAATCATAAACTCAAACATCTTGAAATGGGAATAATACAAGCTTATAATTCGAAATCTTCAAGAAGAAATAAATTATCTTATGGTGAAATCGAATTACACTTCAATCCTCCTAAAACAGAAAAAAACAAATCAATTCTCAGAGCTAAACATAAATTATTAGCATATATCGGTAAAAAAGAGGATATTTTAAGTGTTCTAGAAAAATTATTAGGATTCAATAATTTAGAATTTTTTTAAAATAGAAGATAAAAATAAAAAGATATCTTTAATCTTTATTTTTTAATTTTAAGTTTATTTCTCCAAAACTTAAGTTTATTTTTAATTTCTTTTATCTCTGATGAATGCAAGTTAGAATTAATGCTTTGATATTGGGATATACTTAAATTAATTTGATTCAATACACTTGAATATCCATGTTGTTCAATTACTCTTACTTTAACTTTATTTAAAATAGAGCTAACCTCAATACCGGTCAATGAGGTTATATTTTTTTCAATTTGATTAAATAATTCAGATAAAGTTTCTAATGATTGAAAATCTTCAGAAGAAATTTTTGATGATTCTTGAATAAAAGATGTAGGAGCTGGTTGTATCGTTTCTGGTTTGGGTTGTGTAACATTTGAAGATACTTTATTTTTCTCTTGAATAATTGACGCTGGTTTCGAAACATGTATCGTTTCTTGAACTTTTTGAACTTCTGAAGGTTTTATACTTGGTTTTACAGGATGATATGTTTGAGTTAGGCTAATTTGATCTAATTTTTTACTTTGAATCCAAACATCCTCTAATATTCCAGCAAATAATTTTACATGCTCTTCTAATATAGACCCCATCCCTGCAATTTCAACTTGAGTACCATCTCGATTTTTTGCTACAACACATACTACAACTTCTTCAAAATCTTTATTGATTGACCAGATATTTTCTCGACCATAATGACGTAAGTCAATATTAGGATATTTCTCCAATTTTGATATTATAATTCTATCTTTTTGATTATCTATATCAAAATTAGTTGATATTCGAACATTTACATGGTTTGAAACTCCAGTTATTAAGTCAATATCAATATCTTCAAGTTTTGGTGCAATTATATGTGCTCGCATTTTGATCCGGGATATAGATTCATTTATTTGAGCTTTCATACCTTCAGAACTTCTTACAAACCATACATCTTGAAAAGAGAGCATAGGAGCTTCTTTTTCTGTTTCTAAAAATTCTTCCATTGTTTTTTCAGATAAATCCAATTGATCAAAAATATTAATTATTACATCTTGATTGAGTGTTTTAAAGATTTCTTGCTCAAAAGAATTCTTTAATTCTTGTATACCTGTTAATACATCTTCGTATATTTTTATAATTTCATTATCTAAATTTCCTAACGCTGTTTGTAATCCAGATTCAATATTGGCAATAGTTTCTCCTATTCCTACTTTTATATCTCCAGCGGTATTAGAAAGCCCTCCCAATTGATTAATAACTTTATCCAACATTCCTTGCGTTGTTTGAACAAATTTAAATTTAAAAGAATTAACCATCTCATTAAATTCTTTTTTCATTACACGCGCAACAATCTTTTCTGCCATATTTTTTATAGCACCAACCCGAAATTGAGTTTCAAATGCACTAGAAATTTCATTTTTAATAACTTCTACTCTACTTTCCATTTTAGCAAATTCTTTTGTTATATCATCTGGTACTATTTCTTTCAGGCTATTTATAAAGTTTTTAATTTCATTAAAGCGTTTAACTTTTTCTAATTCTTGTTCATAATTTTGAAATTGTGCTTTGATTTTATTTGGTAATTCTTCACTCAATGAATGAATTGTATTCCGGAATTCACCTAATTTTTGAATTTGAGAGGAATCAATTTCAATTGATTGAAGTCTTTCTTTTAAAGATTGAGGCGCATAAGATTGAATATTAGATACGACATCTTTAAATTGTTTAATTTGTCCTAATAATGCCGTATAAGGAGGTAGCACCATAAAATGAGGCGTTTTACCGGCTATTTTCCGTACTAATCCTTTATCTAATAAATTTAACGCAATTTCATTAGCTCTTTTTTCTGCAATATTAGAGATTAAAGCAATTTCCCCTGCTGTCACCGGGCCTCTTCCGGTTATTTTAAAATAAACATTAATTTCGTCTTGAATTAAACCTAAACGTTCCAAAACTCTTTTTGTTGAAGATTTATCAGATTCACTCATTTTTTATCCTATATGTATATATTTTATTTATTTTTATGATTTTGGATATGCAGTTTCTAAAATTTCAAGATGTTTGGTTGCAATTTCTCTTCTCAAATCTCCACCTACAAAATCCTTTCGAATATTTTCAACTAAATATTCTGGATAGAAATTTTGAACGATAATGTCTGAAAGTAAAAATACCCATTTAATATCTTTTTCATCTTCTATTATACTTATAATATTGTCTTGTTCTAAATTATAAAGTAAATCTGCAGTTTGTTTGGCAACTGAGCCAGAACTTTTTGGAAGTTTATTCAATGGATATGGTTTGTCTCTAAGGAGCGCGATATAATCATACGTATCTGGATTAATCATATGTGTTGCGATTTTAATATTATCTTCAAAAGTAGGTGTATATCCATTATAAAATTCTCTTATTTTTTTTAAATATTGTTTAGCAAGATAATTTGTTGGTTGATCTTTTTTTGCTTCATTCATCAACTTTTTAGGAGTACCACGAAATATTGCAAAATCATTTTGTAAAAATATATGAACATCTGTACTTCGTTCAACCCAATCTTGTTTTATTAGATCTGCTTTAATAAAGGGTTCTAAAGTAATATCCAAATTTGTTATGATTTTTTTTAATTGATCTTCTAATCTATTTTGTAATTCTTTTCTTGACATAGCCTTTTGTTGAAGCAATTGTAAGATCTTTCGTGTTTTCTCGCCAGTATAAATTTGTGCCATTTTTTGTTCTTTTGTAAGATTTTTTAATCTTTCTAACAAAATCATCGTTTCTCTAAGATATACTTTGAGTTCTTTAATTAATTCTGGAGCCTTATACATATCCTTATCCATTTCTAAAAGGTTTTTTAAAATATCATAATAGATATCTCTTATTACTTTTTCACCATATGTTTCTGGGTCCTCACCCAATTCAAGCATTAAATTAATCATATAAGGATTAGGAGAATCTATTCCTGTAAAATAACTAGCTACATTAGATTGTGCTTTTTCTAAACGAACAACAACATAACCAGCTTCTCCAGCACCAGTAATATGAGCATAGAAAATCCTCATCATATCGTCAAGATCAACATTTATCGTTTCTGGATATTTTAAATGGATTACTAAACCTCTATCTTCTGTCCATTTGGTAATAATAAATCCTTTTGACATTTAATTCACTTTTTATTTTAAATATAATTTTATTTTTTTTTTTTATTCTTTTTTTACGATGTTGTATTCTTCCATTATTACAAATTAATTATAATCATATTTTTTGATTTGGTTTTTTTTTCTCTTTAAA
>CAZBEU010000683.1:0-2087 GCA_964491005.1 uncultured archaeon
TTTCTATTATTAAAATATTTTTTAATTTTTGTATAATTTTTGAAGAGAATAATGATTTTTTTTTTTTTGTTTGATTAATGCTTGAAAATGGAATTATTATTCGGTTTATATCATTAAAGATATTTATTGGATTTTCTTTCATATTATTCATTTTTATTTCTAGCATATCATAATAAGTTTAGATTTTCAATAAAAATCTGATTAGACTTAGAGTTTAGTGATTTTTAGAAAAAAAAGTTCTTATATCTATCTAATAAGAAATTAAAAAATGAATAATTGAAAGAAAAGTTTTTAAATCTATTAAATAAACTTCAATAAGAGTTGGTTATATTTTATGCAACTAACTTTTCTAACCCCATGTTTTCCAGAACTATAATCACATTTTATTAATTCTGCTTCCTCAAGAATCTTAATTTGAGCCGATATATTAGCCTCAGTCATGTTTAAATTCGATGCAATTTTAGAAACATCCATAGGTTCAGATTGAATATGTCTTAGTATATTACGCCTTGTTTTTGAAGATAAGGCTTTTAAAATCAGTTCAATTTTTTCATCATTTTCAATAACTTTTAAATTTGAATAATTTTCCAATAAATTAACTTCTAAAATTTCGCTTTCAGTCATTTCGCTAAACTCCAATACATATTCAATAATTACTTAAATCATATTTATTATATTTACAAGATAACTAAGTCATTTTATCCTTTTATATCTTAGGTATAAGTTTTAACGTAATCAAATGTTAGTTTAGTATTCATATTCATGAATTGGTTACATATGTAACATTTTAATACAAAAATTTTATTACTTTTACATATATTGAAAAATATAAATGTATGTTTAACAAAAGAATAGAGGATTTAGAGTTAAATATATAATCTTCCTTGGATAAATTGATAGTTTTTGCTAATATTCTAAGCATAATATAGACTTCAGATTATTCTCTTAGAGATTAAGTGTTTTAAGAGGATTTAATAATAATAATTTAAAGTTGATTGGACAAAAGAAATTATCATTTTTAGTAAAATCTCTTTTTTTAAGAATAGAATAAGTTAGACTATAAAATATTATTTGTGCTAAAATTAATTATAATAAAATCTCGTGGAACACTTAATAACTTATCAAATAAGTAATATCTGAATTATAAAGAATAATAATTAAATCAATCTCCTTAATCCAATATTTTAATTAATTTTTATTAAAGAGAATTGGATTTAATAATTTAATTAATAAATTAAGATTATTTAATTAACCTATATAATTTAATAATTCGAAAGAATATATTTCTGTTTCTTATCTATAAAAACGAAGTCTAAAAACGAAAATGAAAAGTAATTATTTTTATTCATTGGTTACTTAAATTACAATTAATGAAAATAATTATATTAACAACAATTAATATTTTAAGATTTTTTAAATAATTAGTTAAATATTAGAATTAAAATATAAGAAGAATTAACGAGAATTAGAAAAAATGAAGAAATCCTCAAGTATATTAACAGTCCGTATCCATGAAGACCTTGATGAGAATTTAGATATTATTTGTAAAAAAAGGGGGCTCAAAAAAGCGACTGTAGTAAGAGAATATTTGGATAAAGCTAAATTCTTTTTAATTGACCATAATTCAATTAAATCAAAGAATGAAAATAATCTAATATTATTAAAAAGAACATATTTCAGAAATATTTTAGAAAAAATTGATGAAATTACTCAAATAGAACTAGGAAGTGAATTGGCCCGTTTTATAAATGATCTTGCTCGATTAGAAGGAAAAATAGATGATATACCATATAAAATTGCTATCTGTGAAGAATATGGATTATTCTCTAAATTTATTGATAAGGAAAATTATATTTTATTTTCTAAAAAATTTGGTCCTCGAAAATTTGTTGAAGCTTTTGTATGGATTTTAATATCTAAAGGAGATAAAGGAGATTTTGATAAACAATTTACTCAAGAAGAACTATCAAATAGCAGTAAGTTAAATAAAAAATATGAAGAATTAATTCAACCAATTAAAAGAGATTCATCTTATTACGCTTTTGAGTTTGCAAAACTATAATTAACTAATAGTTATTCAAATTTAA
>CAZBEU010000684.1:0-6851 GCA_964491005.1 uncultured archaeon
AAAAAAAAGATTGTTTTAAATAAATTATAGTAAATCTAAGTTCTTTTTCCAACCAGTTAGAAATTTTTTAAAACTTACTTTGTCCATTTTATTCATAACATCATCTTTAGCCTTCAAAGCATCTGTTTTTTTAAAAATTTGTTTTATAGTATTGTTATATCCGATAATCTTTATATAACTATTATGGAATAGTTCTAATTCACTTGCTAATTCATCATTATTCATATCATCCATTGTTGCTATAATTTCATCATATAATTTTTTCAATTCACCAATTTCTGTAACAATATTCTTTTTAGGTGTCACTTTTTCAACGGGTTTTTTAGTTACTTCTGGTTCTATTTGTGGTCTTTCCATAGGTTTTATTTCTAATGGCGGTAATCGATTTTTTGTTCCCTCTGTTAATCCCTCAGTAGTTTCTCTTGTAAGTCCTATTGGAATAGGTGCTTCTGATTTAGATGACTTCTTTTTAGTATGTGCAATATGTTTTTGCGCGCCGACCCATGCATCCTCTAAGATAGGTACAAAGATCTTTATATGCTCTTCAATAATACTTCCAATTCCTGCTATTTCAGTTCTAGATACTCCTGCGATGTCAATTTTCGAAAGAACGCATAAAATTACTTCTTCATAGTCTTTATTAATACCCCAGAGGTTTTTTAATCCTCTATCTCTATATTGAACATTTCCAAGTTTATCCAATTCATCAAGTATTTGTTTATGTTCTGGATTTCCTACATCAATAGAAGCTGCAATTCTTATGTTTATTCGTGATGGTCTTTCTTTGATAGCTTCTAAATCAATATCTGTAATTTCAGGAGCTACAATGAGAATTCTCATTTTAGCTCGTGATAATTCCTCTGTAATATGAGCTTTTGCGGCTTCTGGAGATCTTATAAACCAAATATCTTTCATAGTTAAAGTTGATACTTTTTTAGCCTGATCCCAAAATTCCTCTGTCATACTTTCCTGCATTTCTAATTTTTTCAAGATTTTAGCAAGAGTACTATCGATTGTATTAATAACTCGTTGGGTAATTAATTCTTTAACTCCACCAAGTGATTTTATAACATCACCATATATTGCATTAATTTTATCCTCAGCAACTTTTACTGCTTCTGAAAATTGCCCTCCTAATTTATCAAATATTGCTTTAGAACCTCCTGTTGTTTGAATAGACATACCATCTAATCCTTTAAGAGCGCCTTCAATAGAATCTTTAAATTTATTTGTAAACTCTTTATCTAAATTTCCAATCGTATCATTTAATTCTTCACTAAATACCATTTCATTTACGCTCAGTTGAACATCTAACCCATCTTGAATTTCTTTCATACTATTAGATACAATTTTTTCAACTAATTGATTAACAGAAGATTGAACTACGCCTAATTTCAATTTTCCTAAGTTATTGGAAATAGTTTCTTTCATTTTAATTAAACGTCCACTAAGTTCATCAACTTGAGCTTGAATTATCTCAGCAGATTTTGAATTTATTGTTTCAAATTGTTTTTTCATCTCATCAATTTGTTTAGTTACAAGCCCTTGAGTCATTCCTTCAACATTACCAAGATCTTTAGTTATATCTTTAACTTGTTGTAATACAGATGTATCTACTTTTAAATCTCCTTCGTCTAAATCAATTTTGGTTAACATATTATCTCTTATGTCATGAATTAATCCTTCAGCTTCCTTTATTTTAGCTTTATCAGCAGAATTTGATTCAAATTCTTGGAAAGATTTATCGACTTCAGTTGGTAATATATCTTTGATATTAGAAATGTAAGAATGAAAATCTTTTAACTGAGCTAAAAGAGCTGCGTATGGGGGTAAAGGTGTATAATGTGGTGTTGCACCTATTATTTCTTTAAATAATCCCTTTTCTACAAATTTTAAAGCTATTACTTTACATTCTTCTTTTGGCTTATTTATTAAGATTGCCATTTCTCCAAGAGATATTGCATCTCGACCAGTGCTTTTTAAATAGAGGTCAATTTCAACGTCGGATAATCCAATATCATGTAAAACTTGTTTAGTTAACTCATTAGCAGCTACTGTAGTAACTTCTTTTTCAGACAAATTCTCGATTTTAAAATTATCAATCTCCAAATTTTTGTTAATAAAAACTATTATCTTATGTTTTGGAACACCGTGTACATTTTCTTTTTTTATAGGAAATTTCTTTACATTTCTATATTCGTCCATCGATACTTTAAACTTTACTTCTTCTAAGCATAACTTACATTTAATAGAAATTTCTCTTATTTTTTCTTTCTCAAATAAATACATATATTTTTCATCTCCCTATTTTTAATTAAAACTCCATTTTTTCTGGATATGTTAATTCTAATAAATCATATGCCTTTTTTGCTATTTGATATTGCAATTTTCCCTTAGTAGAGTTCTGTTTATAAAAAGCTCTGATTTTTGGAAGCATAAATTCAGGAAATATTACCATTGGTTTAATATCTGTTAGTAATAGAAGCCATTTTCTATCATCATTATCAGAAATTTCAGTTAGAACTTCAATTTCTTTCAGATCATTAATCAATACATCCGTTACTGCAAATTCAGAGAAAATCTTTGGTATTTTATCTTTTGCATAGAAATTATTTCTCATTAATACAAAAAAATCATAAATATCTGGATTTAAAAACATTGAAGCAATTTTTTGGGTATTTTTTGTAGATTCCTCGAAAGGATCATATTTTGTAAAATATTTAATTACCTCTCTATTATAGATGTCATATAATTCATTTTTAGTTTCTTTTAAATGATTTAAAAGCTTTTCGTTTGGAACTCTTGCAAACATAACATCTTTTACCAAAAAAAGATATTCTCCTTGATTTTTTATAATTCCTGTTTCTTTATTTCGCTCTCCCTCAATCCAATCCCTTCTTACTAAGTTTAATTCTATGAATGGATGTAATAAAATATCTAAATTCGCATCAGGTTTGATCTGTTGGATTTCTCTTCTCAATTCTGTATTAGAGATCGGAAATTTTCTTAAAACATCTAAAATATGCAGTCTCAATTCATTATTGTATATCAGAGCAATTTTCTGAAGATTTGTTAAATTTGATAATCGTTCTATTTGAAAAATAGAATATTTTAATTCATTTTTTAATCTAATTTGCAAGTTTGTTATTAATTCCAATTGCTTCGCTTTTCTGGCTTCAGAGAATTTTTCAAAAATATCTCCTAATCGATATCCCATATCTTTTATTATATCATTATATAATTCTATTTCATCATCTAATTCAAAAATTGAAAAAGTTAAATATTGAGAACCATCAGAAACTTGCTTAAAATATGACATTATTTGATATGGTGTTTCTTTAAGTCTTCCATTGAAAAAATTGGAGTGTTCCACAGAAACGCCACTAAGCCCAGTTGTATGTTGATAATACATTGCAAAAATATCATTTTCTACTACTAATTGTTTATAATAATTTTCATCAACATCTTCAGCTAGAAATTGTGATTGAATAGGTCTAAATTCAGGTTCAATCTCACCTGTCTCTTTTTGGTTCAAATTAAATGAAAACGTTATTATTCCTTTTATCAAGACTAGCCCCTCAAAATTTTTTTTAATAGAAATTAATTTACTATAGTTTATATAATTATTCCTCGATTTTTTTTTTTTTAGATATGATTAATCTTTTATTATTAAATCATATTCAGTCATATAATAAATAATCTAGATATATATATTTTGTCTGAGATTTTCTTCATTATATATCTTAAAATATTCATTTAAAATCTTGAATTCTAGGAATTAATATATTTTATATATGTTTTAAACTTTTTATCCTTAATATTTTATTTAAATTTTAATATAACTAATACAATTTAAAAAAGAAATATTAAAAAAAAAGGAATAAATTAAAAACTAACTTTTCCTTAATTTATTATTAATACTATTTTAAACGAATGAAAATGAAAATAAAAAATTACAAAAAATTGACTATATTAGTTTTATTTAGTCTATTTTCAATATCTATACTTGCCAGCACATCTATGGCATCAAAAAGAATTTCCCCCAGTGCAGTTATACCTGGAGATGGTTACTGGATTTCAGATCCAGAACTTAATAATCCAGCAGTATGGGATTTCACAAATAGTAGTGAGAATAACGTTCAAGACCTAGATGGAGTAGTATCAGGAGGAAAAGGAGATATAATAACTATAGGAAATCAATATGTTTTTAATGAGGTCTCTGGAGCTCCACTTTCTGGTGATTGGACAAAAATACCTAATCCAAACTTTCCTGTTTATCCGGATTACTCCGGTATAACCGTTGATGGTTGTCGTATTCAACATATATGGGATGAAAATGTAAATCAAACAAGAAATACACCAAGTGCACTATGGACAAGAGATATTCATATGCCTGTAGATATGTCTGATTATGAGATAACATCTGCGTCTATATCAGCAACTTTCAGTGCAGATGTTGAAGCATCCCCTATTAATGGACTTGGAGGAGGAATTGAGACAAGTAAGGATCCAGTTTCTCAATATGCTTCAGGAGATTCGGCTAGAGTTTTTGTTCTTTTATCTGATATAGGGGGTATAAAACAATTTGAGATTGCATTTAATAAAACAAAATACTTAGGTCAAGATAATAGTCCAACTATAGAGACCTATATAGATGAAGCTATGTCCTCAGTGCCAGAAAATATATTAATCGCATATTTAACATCTGTTTTAGAATATAACTATTACGATTTTAAAATTATTTTAGGTATTGAACTATATTGCGAAGATAATCACAGTTCATTTGATGTCGATACTTGGAATTATGTAATTATAACAGAATGTGATTTAACATTTACATACCAAAAAAAAGTGGATAAAGGATCAACATTATCACTGAGTTATACTGGAAATTCAATAACAGGGGAAAATACTACAATTACAGGAGCAGAGTTAACATTTGAGTATCAAATTGATCAGAATTGGACAGATGATTCTGAATTTTCTGAACTTCGAGTCTTTATCAATAATAATAAATTTGGAGATTCCATTAGATTATCACATTATAATGTGGATCAAGGTGTTGCTTCTGTTGATATGGATCTTTTTGAATATGGATCAATTATACCAAAAGATGTAGATATTATACTTACGATCCAGCTATATATTGCAAATACATTTACTTTAGATTCAAATATTACATTATCAGTAGATAAAATACAATTACATATTTTTTGGAAAACAATTCAAGCAGATACAATACCGGGATTAGAAAGATTATTAAAAGAACCATGGTTTGCCACTCTTTTAGCAATTCTTGTAACTATCGGACTAGTATCATTAGCAGGAGGTTTTATCTATTATTATCGTGTTGGACGATTTCCAATACCTGTTCGGAAAGTTCGCAAATATCGAAGGAGTTTAACTAAAGAATCACCTCCAAAAGATATAAGAATAATTCCAAGAGACCAAGCTTTTAAAGATAAATTTGCTGATAATACAAAAATAATTCATAAAGATATGAAAGATAGATCTTTGGGAAAGAAGATTAAACAATCTGTCTTATTAGGTGAATATAATAAATTTTTAGAAGGATCATCAGGAAACATAAGTGCTGGTACAGTAGCAACTGGTGCTGGTGCGGTAACTGCAATTGAAGGAAAACAATCTCAGGGAAACATTAATGTGGGGCAAAAAGATACAACGAAACTACAAGAAGTGAAGGATGTATCAAAAGTAACCAAAAGAGAAAGTACTAAAAAACCAAAAGAATTGGAGAAAAAAGAAAAATAAAGTATAATATTTTTATTTTAATTCTTTTTATACCAATATTTTTTTATCAATATATTTTTTAAAATATATCAAATAAGGAATTCTAAAAAGTATATGATTATTAATATAGAAAGGTTATTAATAATTACTAAGCAAAAGATCTAATTAATGAGAGATATACAGCATTACAAAACTTTCCATTGATGAAAAGATAATTTTCCAATACTACTTCCTTTTTAAATCCGCATTGCTCAAAAAGATTAATCGAAGTACTATTATTTTCCACAATATGCACTTCTAATCGGTAAAGATCTAAAAAATCAAAGGCTAATGAAATTATGATATTTATTGTTTTTTTTCCATAACCTTTATTCCAATATTTGGGGAGTAACCAAATACCTATTTCTGCTCTTTTATTCCGCCAATTTATATTCCATAAATTGGTTAATCCGATTTTTTTTCGTAAACCTTTATCAATAATCTCAATAATATAACAGAATTGTTTATTTTTTGACCAATCCTTAAGATATTTTTTAATTAGGTTTTTTGAATGATTTAATGATAATAGTGAATCAATTAAGAGATATTTTGTTATAATTTTCTTATTTAGAGATGTAAATAGAAATTTTTTATCTTTCATGGAGATTTTTCTAATAAATAAAGTTCCATCATTTATTTCCTCAAGAATATTCATAATTGAAGGCACATTATTAATTACATTTTTATATAAATAAATGTAATGTTATTAAATATAAAAAAATAAAATTAAAAAATATAATAATTATAAATTAATATCCTTTAAATTCAGGTTCTTCTTTCTTTAGAAATGCTTTTATTCCTATTGTAACATCTTTCGAAGCAGAATTTATACCAAATCCTAATTGTTCAAATTGTAAGCCTATATCTAGAGGAACTTGAGAACCAAATTTTGCAGCTTTTTTAATCAATATCAAGGCGGTAGTTGCAGCTTTTCCTAACCATGAAGCTTTTTCATTTATAAAATCTTCAAATTTATCATCATCTACAAGATAAGCAACATATCCCATCTCATACATTTCTTCAGCTGAATAATTGTCACCAAAATATAGCATTTTCATAGT
>CAZBEU010000685.1:0-4934 GCA_964491005.1 uncultured archaeon
GTATAAATAGTTACCTCATTTCCCTTTTTTTCAAGTAGATCCTCAATCTTCAGAACTAAACCAGTATCTCTTCTCGATAGTATTCCAATCTTCATATTTATCATCAATCTTTTATCTATTCATCTTGAATATATGGTTTTCCAAAACGCAGATATATTTCTGCTTTCTTAGTCTCTCTACCAAGATAATTTATATGATTCATATTTTTTATCAGTTTTAATTCGATTATTTTTTTACATAATGATTCTGAATCATTACCACATATTAAATTGAGAAGCTTATTGTCATTTGAGAAAAACATGACATAGATTTTTTTATTATAATGATCTATATAAATTTTAAAATAACCTTTCTCATCAGGATTATAATTTTGATTTATTTCACTAACTTCTATCGAGTTATCTATACTTATTAAAGGATTTTCTTGAAATTTTTTACCCTTTGCTTTAAATATTTGGATACCTTGGTTTATTGGTGGAGTGTTTCTATGCATAGAAATATAGTTTAGTTTTAAACATTGTTTTAATTCTCTTACACCACCAAATAGTTTTTTACTGTGTTCTGTTGTGAAAAGGATTCCAATACCCAATTCCATAGCTATACTGGCTAATAATCCATTTATTCCAACTGAATCTATATCCATTAATTCTACAACATTCGATATCCCAAAAAAAAGAGGTAATTCTAACGCCTTATTTTCATCTTTTTTGACTTCCTCTTTGTATAGAGAATAGGCTTGTAATGAATTTAAAATTCCAGGATACAGTGGTGTTTCTAATAATGGATCCGCTATTAACTTTCGAAATCCTAATTCTATCATTTTCTTTGTTAAAATTAATAGATTTTTTACCCTTTCTTGGGGATTTTTTGGAAAATATCCATTTTTAATTTTAGTGGGTAAAATTACAATAGGTATATCCTTGGGAATTTCAATAAAATCAATGTAAGTGCTCTGGTCCATACTTAAAATCATATCTATATCTAAGCTTACTGCAGCTAGGATTTCATTTTTATTCATTGAATCGATACTTAATAGAATATCAAAATTCTTTCTGATTAGTTTAATTATTTCCTTTACTTTATCTGGATTAGAATTATTAGCAACACATCCAATATCTATAATATCAGCCCCGGATTCAATATAATGTTTAGTTTTCTTAAGTATTGTTCTATTATTACGATTAGTACAATTTACGATTTCAGCTATAATCGGAGGAGGGAGTGTTTTACTTATTATTAATGGGCATTTTGATTTATTAATATAAAAAGAGAAAGATCCTAGGTTTTTCTTTACCTTTTCAACCATTTCTTTTACTATGTTCTGATATTCCATCTTATGATTTAATTCTGTCACTCTATCAGCAGAGACTTTATTTGAGAGGTTAATATTTTCTAATTTTTCTAAAAGTAAAGGAAGATCTGAAGCAAACTCAGTTCCTTTTCTTATTGGAATAGCTTTTTTTTTTTCTAAATTTGTTGAATCCCATTGAATAAACCCAGGAAGTAAGATTAAATCATAAACCAGTTGGTCTTTTTTTTCTAATATATCATCGATCATTTTTTCTGTAATAAAAGCAGAAATAGATGTGGGAACTTGAAACACATCAATATCATGAATTTTAATTGATTTAACAATTTCTCTCAAAATATTATAACTTTGCTGACCTGTAAAGATGAGAATTTTAATTTATATCACTGTTAATTCTTTCTCTATTAAAGGGAATATAAATATAATCTAAAATAGACCCTGAAGATTCTTTAATCTTTAGATTATCTATAATTGGTCTAAATTTACCATCTAATAATCCATTAGCGATAAATGCTGCACCTTGAGCAGCTCTTTTAGCTATTTGGGCATAATGTTTCATTAATCTGACTGGAGCGATTGAATTAAGCGATTTACTTATTTCTTCTCTTAAATATTTTATTTCAGCACCCCTCCCTGCCAATAATATTTCTTTTATTTTGCTATTATCTGAAAAAGAGGAAGTAATACCAAAAACAGCTTTCTCTACACTTGAAATATATGATTTTAAAGCTTGATTGACATGGTTATCATTACCAGCTAGTAATAAAATTTCTTTCAAACTTAGATCTGAATAACCAGAAATATATGCTACACCTCCTTTGTAAATATTATTTTTTTTTATATCTCCAATTAGATAAGCTAATTCACCGTCTAGACTTCCACAGGCCCTAAATCCCATGATATTGGAACCTCCAATTCCATCAATAATTTGACCATTTTCAATTGCCAAAACAGCTGTAAAACCATAACCAATCTCAATCATAATAAAATTTGATTCTTCAGGAGGTATTTTGTAATTATCCATTTGATCTCTAATACCTGTTACGGCAGTACATAATTTATCTGCAGTACCCATGTCAATTTTATTTATTTTTCTATATTGTGGAACTGTTGGTAGATGTTTAACACTTGGGACAATTACTCCAGGGATCTTTTTATTTTGGATCATTCTTAATATTTCACCGAGCCCAACTAATTTTTCTTTATCTCGTGAAGAAAATTTCAGTAATGTTAGAAAAATATCTTTTTCAGTTAATTCTTCTATTTTCTTTAATGGCAGTCCAAAACCACTAGGAGCAACCATTAAATCAATTTTAGTTTTGTTATGTAATGATTCTATGATTGTCATAACTTTATTTGGATCTTCCAAAATTATTTTCGTGGATATTGAAGTATCTAATATTATTTTATCATCATCTAAAGCAATAAAATCCCAACTTAATGAACCGGGGTCTATTCCAAGAGTAATAGGTGACATTTTTTTTCCTTTTTAGTAATTGCTAATTTGTCTAAAATTATTATATTTTATATTATTAATTAATATCAAAATCATTAAAAAAGTAAAATAATTCTCATCATATTTCAAATGATACCTAATCCTAAAGATTTTGGAATCAAACAAAATCATCTTTATGAAACTTTAGTTACAACAATTGAATATAATGAACAAAAAGATAAAATGATCCTAAATACATCTAGTATTGGAGTTATATTATCCTCAGAGAATTCATTTATAATAAAGTTGTTTCATAATACAAAAACCTATGATAACTTGATAAATAATAATTATTTGTGTATTAATTTTATCAGTGATGTATATTTATTTGCTTTAGCATCATTAAAAATCCAGAATTCATCAATTCGAAATAAATCCTTTCCTGAAATATACTATGATTATCTAAATATTTCAAATAATAACCTAATTAGAAGTAATTTTCAGAATACATTCAATCGTAAAATAAATCGTCTACCTTTCATTAATAAATCATGGTTGATTTTTATTTGCAAATTAGATACAGAAAAAAAGAAAAATCAACAAGATATTTTAGGAGATTTTCTTATCTCAGAAATAAAGGTTAAAATTCTTTTTCATAGAAAGTTTCAAGAGTCATTTAAACTTTTTGATCGATCAGAAAATATTGTATTAGAATCTATAATCTTAGCAACAAGGCTTAAAGTTGCTTATGAAAAGGAAAATAAAGAATTGTTATCAAAAATTTATAATGAGATTATAGAAAATAAGCAAAAAGTATTGAAAATAACTAAGAATAAACATATTTTAAAGATTTTTAATAAAATTATGTTATATATTGAAAGTTTTGTCAATCATGATTGATTTTCAATAATTTTTTCAATATACATCAAGGGATAATCCAAATGTTCAATCCATTCAATTTTTGCTAAGATTTCAACAGATTCAAAAGACAAAGTTAGCTCTGCTTCGATAATTTTACCGGTGATTTCATCATAATCGAATTCATGAGATTTATTTTTCATAATTTTATTTTTATTTAATCTGATTTTCACATTTTTGACATATGGTTGGCATGATATTGCTGACTCAATACCCTTTTCAATAGAAGAGATAATATTATCATCAGATGATACCGGAATCCCACATAAAATATGATATAGAGCTCCAAGTTTTATCCCTGATTCAAAACAAGCTCTTTCTCTTTTATTCAGATCCTTTGCAAAAAGATCATTTATATTTTTACTCATTATTTTTCACCTATTCGATAATTTCATATTTTGCTCCTGTATTATTTGGTTCACAAATATAATAATGACCGCCAATATCTTTTAGATGCTCTTGAACTGCATATAACATCTTTTTAGCTTGAGAATTAGAATCAACAATAACTAAAACACTAGGACCAAAAGAACTCATCCCATATGCTTTTGCTCCGTAATTATCTATAAATTTTAAAAGATTTTTCACAATTTCATTTTGTAATTGTATTTCAATTTTTTTAAAACCTATTGATTGAATGCATTTTAAACCTTCTCCAAAACATTCTAAATCATTCTTAATAAGACCAGGAATAATTTTCATCAGTATTTGATGAGAAACTTCATTAACTTCTTGTTTAGGAATGGGGGTATATTTTTTAAATACAGATACTTCTTCATCTCCATAAACTCCTTTTTTTACATTAGGGATTATTAGAACAAATCTCCAATTTTCAGGAATTTTATATTGGAAAATTGTTAAAGCTGGATCTGCCGAACTTGAAGCAGAAGAGGGAAGAAAATTCTCTTTTTCTTTTCCAATACCAAAATCATGACCAGCATCTAAAATAAATCCCCCTGAAAAGAATCCTTTCCAACCAATTCCTGAGGTTCCACCTCTTTCTACTATTTTGGTTAATTCTCTTTGGTTTATTTCAAGATTTTTAAGTTTAGAAATTGATGTTGCTACTGCTAAACTGAGTTGTGTTTTAGATCCTAATCCTACATGAGAAGGGTAATATTGTTTAAGATTAAAATAGAAATTTTTATTATTAATACAATATTTTTTAAAAATTTTGGAGGCTTTTTCATTTATAACGTCGATTGATTCTCGATAATATTTATGGGCTTCAATTTTAAATTCAGTAGCCGAATTTGAAGCTTCAAATATCAC